>JANNSA010000533.1:0-11597 GCA_031402115.1 Hyphomicrobiaceae bacterium
CGCCACTGCCGGGGATCGGCCAGGATCGCCCGTACGCGCTCGGCCAGATAGGTCGACAGGGGGAACTTGCCACCCTGATAAGACGGCACCTTGGCCTCGGCGCCGTCGGCGCGGACGACGAACGCTTCCATTTCGCGCAAAGCCACAAAGCGCACGACATGGCCGCCGAACACGAATGTATCGCCCGGCGCCAGTTGTTCGACGAACCATTCCTCGATCTCGCCAAGCGCGCGGCCACCTATCAGTGGCTTGTTGCGAGCGCCGGGTTTCAAGGCAGCCAGCCCACTCTTGCCGACCAGGCGCACCTTCAGCATCGGCGCTTCGACGATTGTGCCGACGTTCAGCCGGTACTGCTGCGCCAGCGCCGGATGCGCCAGTCTGAGGCGGCCATCGCCAGTCGGCTTCAGGCGGGCATAGCGCTCATAGGCCTTCAGCGCATAGCCGCCGGTCGCGACGAACTGGATGATCCGCTCAAACTGCGAGCGGGTGAGATCGGCATAGGGCGCGGCGCCACGCACTTCGTCGAACAGCACGCTGGCGTCAAAGGGTCCGGCACAGGCGGTGCCGAGCACATGCTGCGCCAGCACATCCAGCCCGCCCGGCCGGATCGGCGGCGTGTCCTGCGCGCCCTCGGCTGCGGCATCGAGCGCCGCCCGGCACTCCATCACTTCGAAGCGGTTGGCTGGCACCAGCAACGCCTTGGATGGCTCGTCCATGCGGTGATTGGCGCGGCCGATCCGCTGCGCCAGCCGGCTCGCCCCCTTCGGCGCGCCGACATTGATGACCAGATCGACATCGCCCCAATCAATGCCGAGATCAAGCGTTGACGTGCACACCACGGCCTTGAGTTTGCCAGCAACCATTGCCGCCTCAACCTTGCGCCGTTGGCCGACATCGAGCGAGCCGTGATGCAAGGCGATCGGCAACGTGTCGTCATTGATCGCCCATAGCGCCTGGAAGATCATCTCGGCTTGCGCGCGCGTGTTGACAAAGATCAGCGACAGCTGGTGCTGCTTGATCGCGGCATAGATGCCCGGCATCGCATAGCGCGCCGAATGGCCGGCCCAGGGTACGTCTTCGCTGGTTGCCAGGATGCTCAAATCCGGCCGCGCGCCGCCCGTCACCCGGACAATACTCGCTAGCCGGGTGTAGCCGGCGCCCGGGTCCTGCCGCATCATGAATGCCGACAGCTCGTACGGCCGCGCCACCGTCGCCGACAGGCCCGTGACAATCGCGTCGGGGGCGAGCGCCAGCAGCCGTTGCAGGCCGAGTCCCAGCAGATCGCCGCGCTTGGACGTCACGAGCGCATGCAACTCATCAAGGATGATGGTCTTCAAACCACCGAACAGCTCGCGTGCTTCGGCATGCGACAGCAAAAGCGCAATCTGTTCCGGCGTCGTCAACAGAATTTCCGGCGGATCGCGGCGCTGGCGGCTGCGCTTGGCCTGCGACGTGTCGCCAGTGCGCGCCTCGATGCGGACACTCAGTCGCATCTGCTCGACGGGTGTCATCAGGTTGCGCTGCACGTCAATGGCGAGCGCCTTCAAGGGCGAGATATAGAGCGTGTGCAGTCCACGTTGCGGCGGCGCGGTATCGCTGCTCAGCGCAATCAGGCTGGGCAGGAAACCGGCCAGCGTCTTGCCGGCGCCGGTCGGCGCCACCAGCAGGGTCGACTGCCGCTCGCGTTCCGCCGCGATCAAGGCGAACTGATGCGGCCTGGGCGTCCAGCCGCGCGCGGCGAACCAGTCGGCAAAAGGCGATGGCAAAAGCTGGGCAATTGCAGCCGCCGCTGTTGGCACAAGCCTGGCCTTCGACTGTTTCGTGGCGTGCGCGCGAAACGCAATTGGCATGAATGCTCCCAAGTGCCGCGCGTTCCCGCTGTCGATGGATCCGCCATGCGGTACCATCATTATACAGCGCCCGACCCGGCCATACGGGCAGTTGCCGTAGCTGCCCGGATCACCAGCTACTCGTCTCCAGAAAATGACCTGTCTTCAAACTGTTGCCAATCCGCAGCAGGGCAACGCGGGCCGGTCAGGGGAAATAATGCGAATAGCTGTAGTTTGCAACGACACGCGTGGTGGTGTGCAGCCCTACGTTGCCTTGGCGCAAGGGCTGAAGCGCGCCGGGCATGAAGTGCGCGGCGTCGCACCGGCCGAGTTCGCGCCGATGTTCGCGGAGATCGAAGTGCCGCTGCATCCCTTGTCCGGTGGCGAGCTGGCGGCGGCGGTGCGCTCGACCGGGATCGCAGAACAGGGCGTGATCGCCACCATGCGTCTGATGGCGCGCGAAATGCCGAGGATGATCAGTCAGTGGACCACCGAGACGCTGCAAGGCTGCGCGGGTGTGCAAGTGATGACCGGCGGCATTGGCGGCATGGTGATTGGCCAATCCGTCGCCGAAAAACTGGGCGTGCCATTTATCGAGACGCATCTGCAACCCGTTGATGTGGCAGCTGACACATATCCCGGCGTGCTGCTGCCTTGGCTGCCCGGTTGGGTCGGTGGCCATGGCTTCCGCTTGAGCCATCGATTGTCCGATATCGGCGTCTGGTCAGCGTTCAAGCGGCCCATGGCGATGGCTCGGACGCAAACCCTGGGACTCACGGGCCGTCAACGTGCGAACGCCAGCTCGCCCGTTCTGTACGGGTTCAGCCGGCATGTTCTGGACGTGCCAACCCAGGCGGGCCGGGCGCGTCACGTCACCGGCTATTGGACGCTGCCGGCTCCTCGGTCATGGCAGCCAGCGCCAGAACTCGAGGCGTTCCTGGCCCGTCCAGGCGCGCCGATAGTGAGCATTGGCTTTGGCAGCATGGCGAGCGCAAGGCCTGAAGCCGTCACTGAACTGGTGCTCGGCGCCGTGCGCCAAGCTGGCGTGCGCGCGGTCCTGCTCGCGGGCTGGGGCGGCCTCAGCTCCGTCGCCAATTCCGAGCACGTATTCTGTGCTGATGCCATACCGCATGACTGGCTGTTCGCGCGTGTCGCTGCGGCAGTGCATCATGGCGGCGCCGGCACCACCGGCGCCACTCTCGCTGCTGGCATTCCCGCCCTGGTCGTGCCGTTTGCCGCTGATCAACCGTTTTGGGGTGCGCGGGTTGCGGCGCTCAGAGTTGGTCCACCGCCGATCGGCCGCAAGCGACTGACGCAGGAGCGACTGGCCGCTGCCTTGCGTGCGGTGGTGCAGGATGTCGGGATGCGCACCCGGGCAGGGGCGCTTGGTCAGCTGATCCGCGCAGAAGACGGCGTGTCCAACGCCGTTGAGCACTTCGCCCGGATCTGAGTTCCCGGCCGGCCACGTTCACCGCAACCGCGCGCCAGTGTCCGCAAACAGGCGGGCGTCGGCGAGGTGGAAGCCGAGGTTCATGGTGTCCCCCGGGCGTGCGGGCACGGCGTCGCGACGCTCAGCGATGATCGGTTCGCCGGTTGGTCCACGGCCATAGACAAACGCCGTGCCGCCGAGATGCTCGACCACTTCCACGGCGATCGGCAGACGCACGTCCGGGTTGGCGTCGCGGTCGAAATGCTCTGGCCGGATGCCAAGCTTGACGGACGCTCCGGCCTTCAGGCCGTCCCGCGTCAGTGGTGCCGGCAGCCGGATATCACCGGCCAGCGCCAGCATCTTGCCACCTTCGGCAACGGTGGCCTGCACGAAGTTCATTTTCGGCGAACCGATGAAGCCGGCGACGAAGGCATTCACCGGATCATTGTATAGGTCGAGCGGCGCGCCGTACTGCTCAATCTTGCCAGCACGCAGCACCACGATCTTGTCGGCCAGTGTCATCGCTTCGGTCTGGTCGTGCGTTACATAAATGGTGGTATTGCCGAGGCTGTGGTGCAGCTTGGCGATTTCGACGCGCATGGCGACCCGCAGTTCCGCATCCAGGTTGGACAGCGGTTCATCAAACAGGAACACTTTCGGATTGCGGACGATGGAGCGCCCGATCGCAACGCGTTGGCGCTGGCCGCCCGACAGCTGGCTAGGCTTGCGCTGCAGCAACGGCCCGAGCTGCAGGATTTCCGAAGCCCGTGCGACGCGAGCCTCGATCTCGGCCTTCGGCGTGCCGGTCATGCGCAGGCCAAAGCCCATGTTCTGTGCTACGGTCATGTGCGGATACAGCGCATAGGACTGGAACACCATGGCGATGCCGCGATCCGCCGGCTGGACATTGACCATCGATTGGCCGTCAATCATCAGGTCGCCGGATGTCAGATCCTCGAGGCCGGCGATCATGCGCAGCAGCGTTGACTTGCCGCAGCCCGATGGCCCGACGAACACGCAGAACTCGCCATGCTCGATTTTCAGATCGATACCATGAATAATGGTGACGGGGCCAAAGCTCTTGGAAACCTTGTGTAGCTCGACAGTAGCCATGTTGGTTCCATGAGGGCTTGAGGAAACTGGGGCACAGATGACGCCAGGACAGGCCGCCGCGTCAACTAGGAAGCGCAACGGGCTGGAGTAATGAACCAGAACCAGGGTACTCATCCGTCAGGCCCGGATCACGCGAACCCGCTCTCGCTGACGCACACGCCCCTGTCGTCCTGGGCCTTTTGCTTCAGCCGGCATCGCGCGACTTTCGTGGTACACGCGCGGCTAAGGACAGTCAGCACACCAAGTGACTCACGGCGAGTGCGGATGTGCGGCGAAGAGTGCGAAAGGCGTCTTCGCCGTATCGCACCAGAGGCTAGCGCCTACAGCTTGTTTCGGTGCGATACGGCCTGAACAAGGCCTTTCGCACCCTACGCCGCCGCAAACTGGGTTGGCGCCTAGCTTTGCGGCCGGTTCTTGGCCTGCTCCATGGCGATTTGATTGATGTGGCTCAAGGCGCGCGAGCCCGACGCACCATCAATGGCCCGCACGGCGATATCCTGAACCTGTTGCTTGGCTTCCGTCAGCTGCCGTTCGAGTGCCGCGATCTGGGCAGCGCTGGCGGCGATTGAACCTTCCAGTGTCTTGACCCGCAGGTCCGACAGCCGTGCCTCAGCCTCAGCATCCTTGGTCAGCCCGATGATTTGCTGCTCGAACTTGGTCTCGGCCTGGCGGCGGCCTTCCAGTGTGGCGGCCTGCACTTCCTTGTGCAGCCGGGCTGGCAACTCGGCGGCGTCCTTCTGCAGGGCCGCCACTTCGTGCTCCTGGGCCTTCAAGGCGGTTTCGCGCCGCAACCAATCCTTCTCTTGTGTCTCCTGACGTTCCGCGTTCTTGCGTTCCGTGCTGCGGGTCTCCTCATCATATTTGTCTTGTGCCTTCTTGCGCTCCAGCGCCTTCTTGTACTCGTACTCTTCGACCTCGCGCTGCCGTTGCTTGCGCACGGCGTCATCCTGTTCCTTGCGCTCGCGCTCCGTACGCGCGGTTTCAGCATCCCACTCTTGGCGCTGCGCCGAACTGTCGGTTTCCAGTTGTTCCCTTTGCTGCGCGTGGTCCTGCACCAACTGATCGAGTGCGGTCGCTGCCACGTCGATCTTGTGCAACTGTCCCAATTCACGCCGTTCGAGTGCCACGGCGTCGCGCAAGGTGGCCAGTAACCTGACTTCGCTGGTCAGTG
The DNA here is from genome assembly GCA_031402115.1 of Hyphomicrobiaceae bacterium. Classification (GTDB taxonomy): domain Bacteria; phylum Pseudomonadota; class Alphaproteobacteria; order Rhizobiales; family Hyphomicrobiaceae; genus JANNSA01. The sequence continues at coordinate 5,543 of JANNSA010000533.1, forward strand.
TCTGGGCGATCTCGGACAGCGAGCGGGTGACATCCAGACCGAGTCCGGCAATGCGCCGCACGACGCCCTCAACATCGACGCCGGCGACAGCCTCACGCACCTGACTGTCGCGCGCGCGCTCGGCGTCGATGCTCTTGGCGTCGCTGGATTGACGCTCGCTCGCCACCTCGTCCTGAAGTTCCTCGAACTCGCGCTGGACTTCGATCTTGGGCCGCTTGGCGCGCAACGGGGCTTTCTTGACGTCCTTGGCGGCCACGGGCGGTGTACTCCAGTATCGATGAGGGACGATGCCAATCGCTGATATCTCGCACCCTAACGCGAGCCAGCCGACTTGCAAATAGGCCTGCCGCGCACGGTTACGGCGGCACCACCGACCCATCCCAAGCGAATACCCGGCCAGTATCGGCCGGCGTTAGCGCATCGAGCACATGTAGCAGCTGGCTGGCAGCTTCACCGGGCGTGAACAGCTTGCCTTCGGGCACATGCCCGCGGAACGGCGCCGACAGGTCCGTGGCGACGGTGCCAGGATGCAGGCCAACGCACACCGCCAAGGGCCGCTTGGCGGCCAGCTCGATCGCCGCAGTGCGCAGGATCTGGTTGAGCGCGGCCTTGGCGGCGCGGTAGCCATACCAGCCACCGAGCTGGTTGTCGCCAATGCTGCCGACCCTGGCTGACAGCGCCGCGAAGATGGCGCGGCGCCCACGCGGCAGTAGCGGCAAAGTGTGCTTGGCAATCAGTGCCGGTCCGATCGTGTTGACCAGAAAGGCTCGCGCCAACGGCTCGGCTGCCAGTGCCCGCCAAGTCTTTTCCGGTTGCAGGCCATCGCTGGAATGCAACAGACCGGTGGCGACAATCACCAGATCAAGATCGCCGAGCCCGGCCACCGCCGCGACAAGGCTCGCCTCGTCGGTGATATCGCAATGTACCTGCCGCACCCTGTCGCCCAGGCCAGTGAGCGGCGCGCGGGCGGCGGCGATCACCTCAGCGACGCCAGGGTCAGCCGCCAGGTTCGCCACCAGCGCGCCGCCAATGCCACCCCGCGCGCCAAACACCAGCGCCCGGATCGGCTGCGCAAAGCTCGTCAGCGGCGTTCTCGATGGCATGACCAGTGTCTCATAATGGGCGTTGATCCTATTGCCGCTACGAGCGCATCATCCCACCCGGATCGCCCGAGCAGTGGTGCTGCGTGACTGTTGCATCTGACCCTGCCGCTCCGGCGCCCGCAGCCGGCGCCGTTGCCCCATCTACTGCGCGCCGCCCCACGCCGCCATCAGCACGAAGATTTGTCCGGCTCGCCAATCCAAAGGCTTGCAGAGTTCGGTTGCGGGACCTCGCAACAGCAATTGCAGTACGGGACCTGTGGGCGGATCGTTGCTCAGGCATCTCGGGATTGCTCTAAAGTGATTTCGCACCGTGTTGCCCAGAGCGCGCTTGCGACAATGGCGGCGATCGACATTGACGCGGGTGGCTTAAAATCGCCCGCTCTCGTGTTCCGATGCGGCGGATCATGCAGCGATGGCGGCTGCACACAACAGCATCAGTCAGCAGCTTGGCTATTCCGGGCCTTGAGGCGGGGAGTGGCGAAGTCGAGAAACGCGCGCAACTTTAGCGGCAGTTGGCCTTGCGCTGCGTATATCAAACTGATGGGGTGGGGTTGCGGCTCGTAAGCTTCAAGTGCCAGCTCAAGCAAATTTGAGCGCCGCGCGTCGGCTATCTGATAGCACAGCACCCGGGTGACCCCGAGCCCGGCGATGGCGGCATCGACGACCGCCTCAGACGTGTTGACGACAAGGCGAGAGCGGACGGCGAGTGTCCGTTCCAGCCCGCCATGTTCGAAGGACCACCCCCTCTGCGCCATCAGGCCGTCGACAGTGATACAGCGGTGATCAGCGAGGTCGTCGGGTGTGCCTGGCTTGCCGTGTTGCGCGAAATAGCCGGGGCTCGCACAGATGACACGGCGCGTCATGCCGATCCGCGTCGCGATCAGACTACTATCCTGCAGCTGGCCAACCCGCAGCGCTAAATCAACATGATCGTCGAGCAGGTGGACAACACGGTCGGCAAGCACAAGCCGGATATTGATTTCTGGAAAGGCTCCCAGAAACGCCGTCACAACTGGCAGCACATGCAGCCGCCCGAAAACGATCGGGGCGGTGATCACGAGATCGCCCCGTGGCTGGCTGTACTCGCCCGTCGCGGCGCGTTCTGCCTCGCGGACCTCGTCCAGAATGCGGCGGCACGACGCCACGTAAGATCGTCCGGCATCAGTCAATGTCAGTTGACGGTTGGAACGTATCAAAAGCTGCGCATTGAGATGTTGTTCGAGCTCGGAAACCTTACGGCTGACAGTCGCCAGCGGCGTGCCGAGTTGGCGGGAAGCCGCAGACAAGCTGCCCGTATCAACGGCAGCCAAGAGGACAGCCATGGCGTCAAGTCGATCCATGCGCACTTCCATATTTTGAGAGGGCAGCTACCAAACTTAGCGACTGCCGCCCCCAATTGGAAGGCGCTATCACACCAGTCATAAGGCGACACGGTAGCACCGCCCCTGAGCTCAAATTCCTAGTTTATCCACCCCGGATCGCATCGAGGCAGGATGATGACCTGCACCAAAGGTATCGACGAAGTTGGCATGAATGACGCTGACTTCCCGTCGCCTGATCGCCTACTCAACATTTCGCAATCGAGGATCCGCTGATGAAACTGTACTATGCCCCGGGCGTCTGTTCATTATCGCCGCATATTGTGCTGCGGGAGGCCGGTTACCAATTCGATCTTGAAAAAGTTGATTTGCATATCAAGAAAACGGCAACTGGTCAGGATTTCAATCTGCTGGCCGATAAATCTTCGGTGCCGTTTCTCGTTCTTGATAGCGGTGATACGCTCACTGAAGGCGCGGCGATCGTGCAGTATCTCGCCGATCTGAAGCCCGAAGCGGGTCTCGCGCCAATGAACGGCACAATCGAGCGCGTGCGGTTGCAGGAATGGCTAAACTACATCGGCACTGAAATTCACAAGACGCATTGGCCGTTGTTTTATGCAGATCAGGCTGGCGAACAAGCAAGCAAAGTCTATTTGCAGAAACTCAAGACAACCTACAGCTATGTATCCAACGCCTTAGCTGGAAGGCAATATCTCATGGGCTCCAAGTTTACGGTAGCTGACGCCTATATGTTTACCGTCATCAACTGGCATACTTTCCTCAAAGTCGATCTATCGCCGTGGCCAGTTCTGGTCGAGTACCAGCAGCGCGTTGCTGCCCGTCCCGCCGTGCAGGCGGCGATGCAAGCCGAAGGTCTGTTTGCAGCATAACTCAAACCAACGCGTTGACCATAACGCTCAACAGGAGAATGACCATGTCTTCACGCCTATCCATGATGAAGTTCGCCGCTGCCGCTGGTCTTGCACTTTCGCTGCTCGTCGCTCCGTCAGCTTTCGCACTCGACGAACAGAACGTATCGAAGGGTGGCACGCTTGCGGGTCCAGGGCTGGCCGTGCACGGCTACGACGTTGTTTCGTTTTTTGGCGGCCAGCCGGTTGTTGGCAGTGACCAATTTGCGATCGCCCACAATGGTGCAGCGTACCGTTTTGCCACTCAGGCCAACCTCGATGCATTCAAGGCAAGTCCTGCCAAATATGAACCGGCCTATGGCGGTTACTGCGCATATGGTGTGGTCCTCGGCAAGAAGCTTGATGGTGATCCGCGCTTCTCGAAGATTGTCGATGGTAAGCTCTTCTTGAACCTGAACGGAGATATTCAAACCAAATGGGCCGAGGACATCGCTGGCAACGTAAAAAAAGCGGATGATATCTGGAACAAGATTCAGGCGACTGCGGCTGGTAAACTGTAACGTTGCAGGCGCAGTTGAACCGGGCATCCTGGCCGGCTGTGCCGCCGCCAAGTCGAGTAGTGGTTATGGCAGAACTACGCCGGCCGCCGGCCGACAGATGCGATTGTGCTGTTCCGGATGCTGGGTCTGCAGTTGCACGACACCGTCTCCGGCGCGCAGACTGATTACCAGGTGAGCGACACACCAGGTAAGCGACCGGCTCTCGTTCACGTGCTTCCTCAGGCGCGGGTTCGAGGGCCGCACTCTTGATGGCACGACCCTCTGGCGGGGCTGCGAGAAGCGCGCCAAAGCAGGACTGACCGACAGGTTGCTTGTGCGTTTTGGCCAGCATCTCGAGGCCAAGGGTGACATCGCCGGCAGCGGGCAGATGGTCGGCGTGACAATCGTTCCAGTGCCCAGGCAGCGCAACGCGCAGGCTGCCGTTCGCGGATAGCTTGCCGCCATCGACGAAGCCTCTGAGCAGCTTGCCAACGACAGGAGACAGGCCGGTTACGAGGGGGGTAGTTTGCGTTATGGTGCGCGGAATTCCTGCAGTTGCAGTCGCTGGCTCGTATCGACGACGAAACCAGCCGTGGTTCCAAAAGTTTGAGCGTCCGGCCATCAGTTCAAATCACAGCTGGCCGCGAACAGATCGGGCTAGGTGCTTTCGCGGGCGATCACTTGATAGTCTGTGATCAGCGTTTCAGCGGGTAATTCGGTACCTGCGCGACCGCTCTCGATGGCGCGCAGCAGCAGGCCGGCAGTCTGGTGGCCAATATTGTAACAGGCGACGCCGACGGTTGTGATTGACGGATAGCAGGCGCTGGCAACTTCGAAATCACCGAAGCCAGCGATGGCGATACGGCCGGGCACATCCCAGCCGCGCCGCCGGCATTCCATGACGGCGCCGAACGCGGAAAGGTCCGAGACACACAGCGCCGCATCGACGTCCGGCCAGCGCTCCAACAGGCGCACAATCGCCTCGCCACCCTGCTTGACCGAGATGGGTGGCGCGCCAAAGCTGATGACGCGGCCCTCCGGCAAGCCAAGCGACGCAACCGCTGCCTCATAGCCGGTGCGGCGGGCGGCACCGCGGGTATCGCGGTTGGTGGTGCCGCCAATGAAGCCGATGCGCCGGTACCCCCTCGCATGCAGGAAACGCACCATGGCCTCGGCCGCTGCAGCGTTGGAGAAGCCAACCACATGGCCAAGTGGCGCTGGTGGCAGGTCCCACATCTCGACCACCGGGATACCAGCGCGCTCCAGCAGGCGCCGCGCCTTCAGTGTATGACTGCCGCCGGTGACAATGATGCCTTCCGGCCGCCGCCTGAGCATCGACTCGATCAGTTGTTCTTCCTTCTCGACGGTATAATCCGTGTAGCCGAGTAGCAATTGCAGGCCAGAGCTGGCGACCGAGCTGGCCAGCGCGTCGGTGATGCCGCGCGCCGTATCGGCAAAATTGGAATTGTTGATGGAGGGGATCAGCGCCGCAACAAAGCCGGTGCGCTTGGACGACAAGCTGCCGGCCGACTGATCAAGCACGTAACCCAGTTCATCGACGGCTTGCAGGATGCGCGCGCGCGTGCCTGAGGCGACCGACGCGCTGTCGCGCAAGGCCCGCGACACCGTCATTGTCGACACGCCAGCGCGGCGCGCCACATCGGCCATGGTGCGCGTGTGGGCGACAGGTCGCTGATCGCTCGCATGGGACATCAGATCGCCGCCCAAGCCAGTTGCTGGTGGCTCTGGATACATCACCAGCAACCATAGCCCAAGCCCGGTATCGCACCGCGGTTAGCAGGTCGTGCATGCAGCGGGGCAGGACACGCACTCGCGCGAACGTGCCGTCTGGCGCCGGCATGCCAGAATTTCAACTGCGGAGCTTGCCGGAAGTTCTGCCGCTTGACGCAGCTGCAGCCGCTTGGCGTTGTCGTGTCGAGGTTGGTGTGGAAGAGCTGTCAGGTGTCGTGCTACAACAGGTCGGCGCGCTCAGCGTGGGGCCATTCATTGCTTGCCCGGGGCAATGGCGCTTTCCCGGGGCAACGGTTGGCCGCAGCAAGCGCAGAGTCCAAGTCATGATCGAACTTAGGACACCTTCAACGATAACCGCTACGGCTTTTGACCGGTGCGCGGCTTGATCGTGTAGTTCCATTCAGGATGGAAGGTGTCACCTTCGATGTCGAGGAGCTTCATCTCGGCCTTCTTGATCCGGATGCCTTTCTCGT
>JANNSA010000534.1:0-23956 GCA_031402115.1 Hyphomicrobiaceae bacterium
TTCCCGCCTCGGGAGATCGATCCCGCGATTTCATCCAAAGACTTGCCGTTCCCAAAAGTTATCGACCCAGAGGCTCCCCCATTGCGGCCTGAACGGCACCTCCCCAATTCGATCGCGACGCTGCGCCGCCGTCTCGACGCCGGCCCCGTTGCGCTCCTGTCACGCTGCCCGTGCTGCGCAAGACCGACCCGCGCCAGCACAGGTCACGCAAACTTGTGATGCAGGACCACTGAGCCAAAGGCATAGGCGTGCCAGTTGGGTATGCCTCAACTGTTGATGCCCTCACGCCAGCCGCTCAGGGACCAGCGAATTGACCAAGTCAAGCAGACGCCGCTGCTCAGTTTCCCAATTCAGTACGCTCGCCGCAGCTACTGACGCCCGTTTGTAGCGGTCGATATCACTACGTGAAAGGGCATTGATGGTCTCAGCGATCGTCTGGGGTTCGCAGTGCGGCACCAATTGGCCTAGATTGTACTGTCTAACCAGACTTGCCATTTCGGGAAGATCGGCGACGCAAAGAGCCAATCCAGCCATGACGTATTCGAAGAGCTTATTGGGTAACGCAAAACGCTTTTGTGGCGAATAGTCGTCCTGCACGAAGTAGCCGATGTCAGCGGCGTTGGCTGCCGGTATGATCTGATCGAATTCGACGGGCGGTTCAATCCGCAGGCGATGGGTGACGCCAAGTTCAGCGGCGACACGCCACAAATTGGCGATCACTTCCGTCTCGCCATTGCCGCGCAAAACGAGACGGAAGCGCGGTTGCCACAGCGGTAGCGACGTTACCAGCGCCTGGAGCCCGCGATCGCGCGACAAAATTCCGTGATAGAGTACCGTGAGGGTGTCGCCAGCCGGCCTGAATGGCTGCGGTTGCGAAAGTGGCATGCTGCGCACGGTCACTACGGGGCGTTTCAGTTTCTGTTCTTGATTGAGCAGATCGCGAATACCGTCGCAAACTGTCGTGACCGCACTGGCGCGGGCCAGATAGTCATCTTGCAAGGCGCTCGCAAACAGCCGTCCGTCCCTGACCCAATCAGGATTGTCCATGTATTGACCGCGGCCATATTCGTGGCAATCAACCATGAAAGGTACATCCCAAAGCCGTGCAAGCGCCGCGGCCGGTGGGCAGGTGTGAAAATCGTGCGCAATGACAAGGTCTCCTCTAAGTGCAGGAGTTGCCTCGGCAATACGCAGGATTTCACGGTGGTTCTGCCGCCAGTTTGGCAAACCGAAATAGGAGAGCCGGGCGCCCGTCGAAGCCAGGCACGGAACGCGTTTTCCATATTGGTATAGAAGCCTACCGGCCTGACGTTGCAGGAGCATTGCTCCCCTGAAGGCGAAGCTCCTGCTGCGCGGACAATCGGCAAGTTGCAGATACGTCCAGTCGGGTGGTGTGGAAGAATGGCCCGCGAAGCCGGCAACGACGACATTCCATCCCCAACGCGACAACGACCACGCCTGCCGGCGGACACGTGGCTCGTTCGCCACGCCAGTGAAAGATAGTATCCAGGCGGTGCGTCGGTATTTGGTAGCTATTTGCTGGAGCGTCGCGCGTGCGGCTACATCTTCTACGGAGAGCAACCAATCCATCACATCAATCGTCCGCTCAATAACGTGAGGCGTTTGCTGCATAGCTATCCCTTGGGTGATCAGACTGGGCAGCGGCGGCGGCCAGATTCGAGTCAACATCTGAGCTTGGATTCCGCCTTGCCATTCGACGCAACTAATGTGGCTCTCTCGCAGAACCCCGCGACACCACGGATACTCGATCAACATTCGGCGCAAGCGCCGATTCCAAGATTTTCAGGAATTTCTGTTCCTCAACCTCCCATGACAGCTCTAATGCGGCGTGTTTGACTTTTTCACGAATAGTCTTACTCAATGCCACGTCTCGTTCGAGGCGCAGTACAGCTTCAGCGATATCCCCAGGTTGCTGCGTATTTACTATTAGCGCGAGCCCATACTGATCCGCCAGCTTTTCAATCTCTGGTAGCGGGGGCACAATTTGTGGCAGTCCTGCACTGATCGCCTGAAAGAAGCCATTCGGCAACGAAAACAAGTAATTCTCCGAGTACCCAAAATAGATAATTACAGCCAAATCAGCGTCGGAAATCGTAGGAACGATCTCATCGGGTGGCAAGCGGCCGATGAAGTGGACACGGTCGAGCAGCCCCAATTCCCCTACGCGCACCCGCAGTGGCTCGTAGCCCGCGCCGACAAATGCCCAGTGCACATGCGGAGGCAACTTTGAGAGTGCAGTCACCGCTTCGTCTAGAGCCTGTCCGCGCTTGGCATTGCCAACCGTCACGAGTAGGAAAATATCTGATCCTAAAGCTAATCGCGCCCGTAGGCCCACAGTGTTTTTTCTGTCCAACCGGCAATCATGCGCATTGCGGACAACTCTGATACTTCGACCATAAAGCCTAGAAATTTCAGCGGCGAGGCTATCGCTGACTGTTATCGTCTCGAAAGCGTTCTGCACGGAGCGTCGCTCAAGCGCCGCGACAAAAGGCGCCAGGAACCGCCGATCAAGTAATGGCCGTTGCCCATGTGGCTCAATTCGAGAGTAAAAATCGTGCGCATCGTAGATGAATCGAACTCCGCCCCAAAGCGCACGCAGTCGCACCGCCGGATAGGTACTGCACTCGTGCAAGACATATAAATCAGCCTTCGGCATGTTCAGCAGCGGTCGGAAGAATGACCGAAATAGATATAACCCAAACCACGCCGCAAAAACGATTACATGGAGAACCCATGGGATTCGCGCTTGACGAAGCCACTCCAGTCGACGCATCGTTACTGATGGTGACAGCAAAATACCGCCCCGTGCGATTGGCAAGTCATTGGAAGCAGTGATCTCATGCTGCCGGCCGGCCGCAACAACAATGGAGCGATAGCCCGCCAACGCGACACTACGTGCTTGTTTTAGCGTCCTACTGTCGCGGTCGAGTGGTAGCGGCGTAACTGCCACAATAGTCTTTTGTGCTGGTTGCATGATTTCGCCCTTTAACGCATTTGCGTTGAATCGGTGGCCCCATATTCTGAAATTTACAACCATCAAAAGCCAACAGTCGAATTGAACTCGCCCGTTGAGCATGCTGTTTGCACGCTGGCGCGCTCTGTATGAATTCAAAATGTCAGGGTAGTTCTGAAACGTCGTTTCCACGCCATCCTACACTTGGCGCCGCAATGGTCCACGAAACTATTGCTGTTCCAGGGTTACAAAACCCAGCTTGTCGTGGCGATCGTGGACCATCGGCGGCAATATATCCCGCATCGATCGCCTGAGAATATATTTGGTTTGTCCCCTCGATCTTTTGCTCACGGCCCAGCGACAGCGAGATATAGACTAGCGGATGATCTAGGAGCGGCACGCGCGCCGCGACGCTGCGCGCCATAGAGTTGCGATCCTCCCAATGCATACGCGTTCGCAGGTTGGACGCCATGGTCATCACAATGCAGAGTGTTCCGATATTCCATATTCGGTCCAGCCCTATGCTCCGGATCGCCGTGTCTGAGGCGCTGTCGGCCCCAGGGGCGTACAACAACGCTCCGGGGCCAATCCAGTCATGCTCGAAATACTTGCGATTCAGCTGGTGCAGTCGCGTGATCGCCGACGCGGGCAGAAGCTTGGCGGCGCCCCCCAGCAACCGCGAGCGGATCAGCTCGCCATTACATCGCCAACGCCAAGCCATGGTCTGGACCTACCCCGTTTCCGTGGACAGTTGAAAACTCGGGATCATGCTACAACATCTGACTTCATCCTGCGCCTCCTTTCCTGTTTTTCCTGCATGCTGGTGCCATTCTTTTGTTCAGCCCCAGCGGAGCCCATCCTTCCGTCCCGGCACAACGTGGTCACCTTCAACGGCGCGCTCTACGACGATCGCGAGCGGCGCAACGTGTTGAAGACCTAGCCTGAACTATTCGCCAGCATTGCGTACGGGTGACCAGGCATGGCTTGCCGGCCGAGTAGACGGTGGTTGTTTTCAAGACTGTTCGGTACGCGTTTGGAGTGGACGATTGGGGCACTGGCGGCAGCTCGGCCGCGCTGCGTCCAGAGCAGATGCTCGTGGAAGTGCTTCACGTTCCACCCCGCATACGCCTGCCGGTACAGGCTCAAAATCGACGCGATGATCGCCGCCTCGATCGCCTTGCCCGAGGCCCGGCCAAGCCGCCCATCTCGCAAGCCCTCAAGCCCCTCGGCCTCGTAACGATCGACGTAACGCCGGACCTGCCGCTCTGAGCGGCCGAGACTCTCCGCCGCCTCCCCTTGCGTCAGCTCGCCCCTCTCCCAGCACTCACAAACACCCTCAAACTTCTCCATGCGCCGGTCTTCCTCACTTTGCGTCCGGCTCATCTGATCTCCTCAATGCATCCCGCATTGAGAGGACCACAGATTACCGGACATATCGTGTGCTGCTGACGCGTCGCGACGCGGCCCTTGTCGGGCAGTCGCAATTATGTATACTGGGATACAAATGTTGTGAGGGGTCGTCGGGGAGGCGTGCTGTGGCGGGTGTGTTAGCGGGCCGCAGGGCTTATGTGACTGGTGGGTCCAGTGGCATCGGGGCGGCGATCGTCGCAGCATTCGCCGCCGAGGGCGCCGAGGTAGCCATTGGTGCGTCCCGCCATGCCGGTGACGCCGAAGCGGCGGCCGGGCGCATTGCGGCAGCCGGCGGCAAGGCGGTCGTCGTGACCGCCGATCTTGCCGATCGCACGGCCATCGCCGGGGCCGCAGACGAGGTGTTGCGCAAGCTCGGTGGCCTCGACATCTTCGTGCACTGCGCCGGCATCGACGTGAAGCAGACCAATCCAACGCATGCGACGCCCGACGAGACCTGGGATGCGATGCTCGGCCTGCATCTGAGCGCGGCCTTCCTGCTCTCCAAGCGGCTGCTGCCGGCGCTGCTGCAGGGCAAGAACCCGTCGGTGCTGTTCATCGGTTCGGTGGCGGGGCTGGTCGCCTGGGAGGGCGATGTCGCTTACAACGTCGCCAAAGCCGGGTTGCACCATCTCGCGCGTTGCATCGCCGCCGACTATGCCAAACAGGGCTTGCGGGCCAACGCCATCGCGCCCGGCGTCATCGATACGCCGCTGACGCGCGGCTACGCCTCGGGCATGCCCGGCGGCGAAGGGGCGGGCATGCAGGAGCTTGCCAAGCTGCATCCGATCGGACGCTACGCCAAACCCGAGGAGGTGGCGGGCGCCGCCGTGTTCCTGGCGTCGGACAAGGCTGCCTTCATCACCGGCGTCGTGTTGCCGCTCGACGGCGGCATGACCATGATCTGAGTTCAATTGTTGGTGCAAGGAACCGGCCGATGGCCGTAGTCGAGATGCTGGCCGCTGTGTGCGACCGTCCGGGTGAAGGCGACGTGCTCGCCCTTCGCACGGTGCGCATTGCCGATCCAAAGGCGATGGAGGTCCGCGTCAAGCTGCTGACCACGGGCATCTGCCGCAGCGACATTCATTTCCTGCGCGGGCTCTGGCAACTGCCCAAGCCCGCGATCCTCGGTCACGAAGGCTGTGGCATCATCGAGTCCGTGGGACCGGGCGTGCCGAAATCGCGCATCGGTGAGAAGGTCATTCTGGTCTTCACGCCATCCTGCGGCACCTGCCGCTTCTGCATCGAGGGCCGCGTCGTCTTGTGCGACGAAGTCGCCAAGGCCGCCGCCGCCGGTACGATGTGGGACGGCACCACGCGCTTCTTCGAATTGGACGGCAAGCCGATCCATCATCTCAGCCTCGTTTCGTCGTTCTGCGAGTACACGGTGGTGCCGCACAACGGCGCCGTCAGGATCGAGGACCGCATCGAGGCCGACTATGCCTGCCTGCTCGGCTGCGGCGCCATGGCCGGCATCGGCGCGGCACTGAACACGGCCAAGGTCCGTCCCGGCGACAGCGTGGCCGTGTTCGGCTGCGGCGGCATCGGCCTCTCCACTATCCAGGGCGCCAAGCTGTGCAATGCCCTGCCGATCGTGGCGGTCGATGTGCGAGCAGAGAAAGCGACCGACGCCAAGCGCATGGGCGCCACGCATTTCGTCGATGCGTCCACCACCGATCCGGTCAAGGCCGTGCGCGAAATCACGGGTGGCGGCGCTGAATACACGTTCGAGGCAACCGGCATCGTCGAGATCGCCGAGCAATGCTACCGCGCCACGCGCAAGGCCGGCACGACAGTCCTGATCGGCCAGCCGGCAGAGGATGCGCTTGCTGGATTTCCGCCCTATTGGATCGCGGAAGACGAGAACAAGGTGATCGGCTCGCACTACGGCTCCGCCCAGCCGATGATCGATTTCCCGAAAGTGCTGCGGCTGGCCGACCACGGCCTGCTCGACCTGAAAGCCCTAGTTTCGGAAGTTTGGCCGTTCGCCCGCATCAACGAGGCGATCCGCAAGGCCGAGAGCGGCAGCATCAATCGCATGGTGCTCGCCTTTGACGGGCATACCCCTTGACGCCATCACCGCAGTACCAACCGACGAAAGGTAAGAAGTCATGTCGAGCATCACCACACTGACACGTCGCCAATTCACTGCCGGGACCGCTTCCCTTGCGGGCGGCATGATCGCCGCGCCGGCCGTCCTCCGAGCGCAAGCCAAGGACTTACGCATTCTCGCCTGGGAAGGCTATGTCGAGCCAGAATGGCTCGATCCCTTCAAACAAGCGACGGGCGCCAATGTCAGCGTCGTCTATGCCGGTTCCGCCGACGAGATGTTCGCCAAGATGCAAGGGTCCAAGGGCGCTGATTTCGACGTGGTCGCTTTCGATACCTCGATCTTCTCGCGTTACACCGATGCCGGACTGATAGCGCCGCTCAACCCCGACAAGATTCCAAACATCGGCAATCTGGCGCCGGAGTTCGGCAACGTCGAAGCCGTCTTGAAGGACGGCAAGCGCATGGGCATTCCGTTCGCTTGGGGCTCGCTGCCGCTGATCTACGATACCGCCGCCTTCCCGACGCCACCCGACAGCTGGTCGGTGATGTGGGATCCTAAATACGCCCAGCAGATGCTCGCCATGGACGACGCCAACAATTGCATCACCTGGGGCGCCATCGCTGCCGGCATCAAGAACCCCTACCAGCTCTCCGACGCCGACTTCGCTACGGTGAAAGCGAAACTGCTCGAGAACAAGAAGCTGCTCCTGAGCTACTACGCCGGCTTCGATGACGGCGTGAACATCTTTGCCCAGAACGGCATCAAGCTGATGTATTCGATGGGCGAGCCGCAAGTCGGCGCCTTGCAGAAAAAGGGCATCAAGGCGGCGCTGACAATCCCCAAGGAAGGCGCGCAAGGCTGGCTCGATTGCTGGACTTTGTCGGCCGGCGCCAAGGATGTCGATCTTGCGCATCAGTGGATCAACGCCTGCCTCGACAAAGGCACGGGCAAGGTGCTGACCGAGAAGAAGACCTATGGCAACACGACCAACACCGACGTCAACAAGACCGCCAACCTCACCTATGGCGACAAGTTGAACTGGCTGCTGCCGGTTGAAAACTACGAGAAGCGAGTCGCGGTCTGGAACGAAGTCAAGGCGGCCTGACGGCCTTACTCTCTTCTGGACCCACTTTGCCGGGGCGAACGCGGACTCCCTGGCCCGACGTTGGAAATCATTACCAGACGGCGACCGCCGGTCGCCTCTGGACGGTGCGCGCTATTGCCGAGGACATCATGCCGTTGGAAACAATCTCGCCTCAACTCGGCACGGCCCCGCCACGCCTCAGAATCACGGGCGTCGAGTGCCATGTTCTGCTAGCGCCCGACTATGATGTGAGCTTCACATCCTCGGCGCAAGACAGCCTCGTCGTCGTAATCCATACCGATGGCGGCGTATCAGGTGTCGGCGAATGCGATGCCAATCCGTGGATGGCCAAGACCTGCATCGAGGCGCCAGGCACACACACGATGGGCCTCTCGATCAAGGACATGCTGATCGGCTCGGACCCTTTCGACATCGGCGGCTTTTGGCGGCGTGCCTATGTCGGCACGGCCATGAATGGACGCCGCGGCATGGTCATCCACGCCCTGAGCGCCGTTGAGATGGCCTTGTGGGATTTGTGCGGCAAGGCCGTCGGTCAGCCGGTGCACGCACTGCTCGGTGGCGCCACGCGCGACCACATTGTCCCTTACGCTTCCCTGCAACCGGCCGGTGGGCGCTTCGAGGCGTATCGCGACGCGCTGTGCGCCTCCGCCGAGGCCGCGCGCAATCTCGGCTTTCGCGCCATGAAGACCGAGATAACGATGAATGGTCCCTATGCCCATGGCGGTATGCGCGAAAGCTACGAACGGCATACCGAGGTGCTGGCCGCCGTGCGCAAGGCTGTCGGCTATGATGTGACGCTGATGGTCGACGTGCAATATCTGTGGGAGGATGCCGCCACCTGCCTTTCCGTCATCAAGGATTGGGGTGAGTTCAAGCCCTACTTTCTTGAGACGCCGTTGTGGTCCGACAATGTCCGCGAGATGGCCAAACTGGTCGAGCAGGCGCCGATGCCAATCGCCTGCGGCGAATGGCTCGCCACCCGATTCGAGTTCGAAGAACTGCTCGACATCGGCAAGGTACAGGTGGCGCAGCCCGATGTCGGCCGCGTCGGTGGTATCGGCGAGGCCAAGATCGTCTGTGACATGGCCAAGGCTCGCGGTCGCACCATCGTTCCGCATTGTTGGAAGACCGGCATTTCGATCTCGGCCACGGCCCACCTCGCCTTCGTCACCGATCATTGCGCCTTCATCGAATACCTGCCTGGGCAACTCTGCCACGAGCGGCTGCGGCGAGAACTCGCGCACGAGGAACTCCTGCTTCGACCCGACGGCACCATCCCGTTGCCGACGAAACCGGGACTGGGCGTCGAGGTCGACTGGGATGTGGTCAAGCGCTATACGGTCGCCTGACGGGAGCCCGGCATGACCCTTGAACTCAGCCAGATCGCCAAGCGCTATGGCGACCTCGAAGTGCTGCCGCCGCTCGATTTGAACATTGCCAATGGCGAGTTCCTGACGCTGCTCGGACCCTCGGGCTCCGGCAAAACCACAGTGTTGCGACTGATCGGCGGTTTCGCGCGGCCCTCGGGCGGACGCATCCTCTATGACGGCGACGATGTCACCGGCCTGCCGCCCAACAAGCGGCCGTTCAACACGGTGTTCCAAGACTACGCGTTGTTCCCGCACATGACAGTGGCCGGCAATGCCGGCTACGGACCGCTCGTGCAGCGGCGCGACAAAGCCCGCTCCAAGGCATTGGTCGACGAGACGCTGGAAATTGTCGGCTTGACGGATTTGCGGGACCGCTATCCGGCGCAGCTGTCCGGCGGTCAGCGTCAAAGGGTGGCTCTGGCTCGAGCTATCGTCTGCGAACCCAAGGTCATCTTGCTCGACGAACCGCTGGCCGCGCTCGATGCCTCTTTGCGCCGGCAGATGCAGCTCTTTCTGAAGCAGATCCAGCGCCGCATCCAGACGACATTCGTCTTTGTCACGCACGACCAGGACGAGGCGATCGCCATGTCGGACCGCATCGTCGTGATGAACCAGGGCCGCATCGAGCAGAGCGGGGATCCACGCGAACTCTACGAGCGGCCGGCGACCCGGTTCGTGGCGAGCTTCTTCGGTGACAACAATCTGATCGAAGGCTCGCGCCAGCCAGGCGCCGCTGTTGTCGACACCACGCTGGGGCCGCTGCCCTTCGGACACGCCGCCGCGATGTCGCTCGGCAAGGTCGTGCTCGCCGTACGCCCTGAATCGTTGCACTTTGCGACGGCCCCCGGATGCATCTCCGCAATCGTCGACGATGTCGTGTTCGGCGGTGCCGAGACACGGGTGCTGATGCATGCGACCGCCGATCCCGCCATCAAGCTGGAGATGCGTCTCGGCCGCGATGCCGGCATTGCGACCCCGGCATTGGGCCAGCCGGTCGCGCTCACCTATCGCCCCTCTGACGCCGTCGTGGTGCCGGCATGATGTCCCTGCCGGCACGCTGGGCGATGTTCGCGCTGGTTGCCGCGCTGCCGGCACTGCTGGTCGTGGCGCCAATCCTGTCCTTCCTGACGCTGTCGATCTACCGCGTCGAGAACCACCGCATCGTGCGCGAGCCGACGTTGGCCAACTACGCCGAGTTCTTCGCCAACGGCCTCTATTCCGGCACTTTCGCCGGCACGCTGTGGCTTTGCCTGCAAGTTGTCATGCTGTCGCTGCTGCTCGGCTATCCGGTGGCCTGGTTCATCTGGCGGCAATCGGGGGGGCGCCGCTATTTGTTGCTTCTGCTCGCCGTCATCCCGTTGTTCATGAGCTACATCGTCAAGCTCTACACCCTGCGCGCCATGCTCGGTCTCAACGGTTTGCTCAATCAGGCAATGGTTGGGCTCGGGCTGTTGGGCGCGCCGAGCCAGATGTTCCTGTTCAATCAGCGCGCGATCCTGATCACCATGACCGTGATCTACCTGCCCTTCGTGATCCTGCCGATCGTGTTGTCGCTCGAGCGGATCCCCCGCTCGCTGCTCCAGGCCTCGACGGACCTCGGCGCCGGTCCATTCGATACGTTCCGGCGCGTCGTGTTCCCTTTGTCGCTGCCCGGCACGATCGCCGGCGCGCTGTTCGCCTTCGTGCTGGCGCTCGGTGATTTCGTCACGCCGCAGATGGTCGGCGGCACCACCGGCTTTACCATCGGCCGGGTAATCTGGTCGCAATTCGGGCTCGCTTTCAACTGGCCGTTCGGCTCGGCGCTGGCTGCGATCCTGCTGGTCGTCGCACTCGCCGTCATTGCGCTGGCGGGTTACGTCGCCAGCCGGCAGCGGGTGTAGCCATGCGCACGCCTGGCGAGATCTGGACACTGCGCATCACCGGCCTGATCACGGTCCTGGTCTTTGCCGTGCTGTATGCGCCGGTGCTGCTCAGCGCGCTGTTCTCGGTCGTCGAGATCCAGCAGGGCCGGATCCTGTGGGAGACGCTGAGCTTCGCGCCCTATCTCACCTTGTGGTCGAATTCGAGCGTGATCGATGCGTTGAGCAACACTGCCATCGTGGCTGTCGTCGCGGTAGCGTTGGCCATGATCCTGGCCGTTGTGCTCGCACTCTACACGCAGTGGGAAGGCGCGCTCGGCAAGCGTTGGCTGGAGGCGATGATCTATCTGCCGTTCCTGCTGCCGCCGATGGTGACCGGCCTGTCGCTGCTGGTCGCCTCGGCGGAACTCGGGATCGACCGTGGCCTGTGGACCATCGTCATCGGCCACACCGTGTTCGTGCTCGCGGTCGCCTATCGGCTGGTGTCGACGCGCCTGCAGGCTTTGCCGCCATCGCTGGTCGAGGCGTCGTTCGACTGCGGCGCCAGCCGCTGGCAGACGTTTCGCCACGTGCTCCTGCCGCATCTGGCTTCGGCCATCGTCACGGGTGCGGTGCTGGCGCTGACGCTCTCCTTCGACGAGACGCTGATATCGACGTTCATCGCTGGCGACAAGACGACCCTGCCGTTGCGGCTGTGGGCCATGATGCGTGTCGGCTTCACGCCCGAGATCAATGCGCTGGTGACATTGGTGCTGCTGGTGACGATCACGCTCGCCATGGTCGCCGCTTGGCGCCTGAAGCCGCGATTTGACCTGGAGGAGGAGTGACATGATTGATGCCGATCTGATTGGTCGCGCTGGCGATGCCAAACGCCTCGCGGGTCGCATCGCGCTGGTCACCGGTGGCGCTCAGGGCATCGGCTTCGCCATCGCCGCGCGGCTTGCGGCCGAGGGCGCCACGCTCGTCATCGCTGACATCAAGGCACAGGGCGCGGAAGACGCGGCGGCACGCCTGCGCGCGGCTGGCTACGCGGCAACCAGCGTCTGCGTCGATATCGGCGACGACGGCGCCGTCGCCGCGCTCGCGCAGGCCGCCGACCAGCGTCATGGCCGCTGCGAGATTCTGGTCAACAATGCTGCCATCGTCGATACCACCGGCATCAGCCGTCTGACCATGACGCGCTATCACGAGGTCGTACGGGTCAATCAGGACGGCGCCGTCCGCATGACGCTGGCCATGCTGCCACTGATGAAGAAAGCGGGCGAGGGCCGGCGCATCCTCAACATCGCCTCGATCATGGGCATGCGCGGCAGTCCGGATGCGATCCCGTATTCCACGGCCAAGGGCGCAATAGTCAACTTCACCCGCGCGCTCGCCTGCGACCTGGCGCCCGATCAGATCAACGTCAATGCGCTGTCGCCAGGCTTCGTCGACACGCCCATGTCGATCCTGCCCGACGGCCGGCACGAATATGACAGCGACTGGTTTCGCGACATCTACGTGAAATACGGCCGCATCCCGCAGCGCCGGTACGCCACTCCAGCCGATATGGCGGGCCCCGCCTTCTTTCTGTGCTCTGACGACAGCCGCTACGTGACGGGCCAGATCCTGCTCGTCGACGGCGGCGTCTCGGCAACATTCTAGAGGCCCAGAACATGACCAGCGACCGCGTCACCATCCGTTCGATCAAGGCCATCCCGCTGATGGGCGAGAGCCCCAAGGGTGGCTGGAGCCACGAAATCAAGCCCGAGGATTGCGTGCACACGCTGATCGCGGTGCACACCGAGGAAGGTATTACCGGTTACGGCAGTTGCTTCACCAATGGCGGCCTCGTCGAAGCAGCGCTGGCGGTGCTGGCACCGCTCTTCGAACGCGAGAATGCGCTGGAACCGGAGCGAGTCAGCGAAAAGTTGCATCAGAACAGCTTCTGGATGGGTCGCGGCGGCACGCTGACCCATGCCATCAGCGGCATCGATATCGCCCTGTGGGACATCACCGGCAAGGCGCTCGGTCAGCCGGTCGGCCGGCTTCTCGGGGGTTGCTATCGCGACCGCATCATGCCCTATTGCTCGCTGCTGATGGAGGAGCCGGCAGCGATGCACGACAGCATCGCTGGTTTCCGCGCGCAAGGGTTTCGGGCCTTCAAGATCGGTTGGGGACCGTTCGGCCGCCGCGACAGCGCCAAGCTCGATGCGGCTATCGTCGCCGCCGCGCGCGCCGCAGCCGGGTCCGACGCGAAACTCTTCGTCGATGCCGGCGCCAGCGATGCCTATTGGCCCAACGGCTTGAAATGGGCGCTCAACACCGCGCGCATGCTCGCCGAGCACGATGTCGGCTGGTTCGAGGAGGCCCTGAAGCCCGACGCCATCGACGCGTTCTGCGAACTGCGCCGGCAGAGCCCGGTACCGATTGCCGGCGGTGAGGTGCTGACGCGGCGGCAGAGCTTTACGCCGTGGCTGGTGCGCGGCGCCTTCGATATCGTGCAGCCCGATGCGACCAAAGTCGGTGGACTTTCGGAGCAGCGCCGCATTGCCTGGATGGCCGAGGAATTCGGCGTCCGCTATGTCGGTCACGGCTGGAACACTGCGATCGGCGTGGCGGCGGACCTGCAGCTCGCCACCGCTGTGCCGCATGTCGACGTCGTCGAATTCATCGGCGGCAGCCCCTATGTCGACGGCCTGCTCGCCGAGCCGTTCCAACTGGTCGATGGCTTGCTGCGGATACCAATGGCGCCAGGCCTCGGGGTCACGCTCGATCGTGATAGGCTGGCGCGCTACTCGCCCAACGCCGACCGAGCCTGGACGTCATGAGCGACGCGGTGCTGCTGACTGCGGCGCACGGTCGGGCCGTCGTGCAGCCGACCTGCGGCCAGCTCACCGAGCTGGCGCTGCGGGCGCCGGACGGGCGTTGGATCCGCCCCTTGGCCGTGCCGCCCTGGCCGGCAGAGGGGCATGAATCGAGCGTGCCACCACACCTGCACCGATTGGGCGGCGAGTTTTTCTGCCTGCCCTTCGGCGGCGCCGGCGAGCTACGCAACCCGACGCCTGGCTGGGAAGGATTCGCACGTCCGTCCGACACGCCGTTACACGGTCGTGCGGCCAACGATCCGTGGGAGGTCATCGAGTCCACCGGGCATGCGGTCACACTGGCACTGCAAATGCCCGAGCCGTCGCCCGTCAGCCGGCTGATCCGCCGCATCCACCTCGATGAGTTCTGCCCCCGCGTCGCCATTTCCGTCACCATCGAGCCGCGCCGTGATGGCCGCGTACCGGCCGCCTTCCACCCGATCTTTCGCCTGCCGCTCGAGCCGGGCGGACTTCGGATTGATGCTGATTTCGACTGCGGTTTCACCTCTCCGGGCACACTCACGCCAAACCTGATGGTGACCAAACCGGGCATGCGCTTCGACAAGCTCGATGCCGTGCCGAGCCGTCATCGTGAAGCATGTGATCTCTCGCGGTTGCCGTTCTCGCAACCGATCGAAGACGTCGTGCTGATGGCCGGCGTCACACGGCCGATCCGCATCTCGTTCGCCGATGACGACACGGCGCTGGTGCTGGACTGGTCGCGTGCACACCTGCCGCACTGCATGCTGTGGCTGCACGACCGCGCCATCGCGTCGCCGCCGTGGGGAAACCGCTTCCGGGGCCTCGGGCTCGAGCCGTTGGCGGCGGCGTTCGATGGCCCCTGGCAGCTGTCGGCCGGCGCCAATCCCCTGACCGCAGCCGGCTACGTTACTGCTGTGCCCCTGCAAGCCGGCCGGCATGTCATGTTGGCTCTGTCGCTTACGCTTGCGGCAAGCTGAACAACGGTTCCGGCATGCCTCCGACACCCGGCTCGCACGCGAACAGATTGCCCGTCAGTGGCAACGTGGCCAATGCGCTGGCGTCGGCGGCTTCCCGCGCCGTGGTGATCATCAGCGTGTCGAACCCCGTGAAGCCGAACGCGACGGCCGTGACGTTCACCGCCGGCACCGGGATGGTCAGCAGGCAGACGCCGTCGGGCGACCAGCGTGTGACGCGCGCGGCTGCCCAGTGCGCCACCCACAGGCAATCCTCGCGATCGACGGTGAGGCCATCCGGCATGCCCTCGTCGGGCGCCATCGCCGCAAACAGGCGTCGATTTTTCGGTCGCGGGTCATCGGGACCGATTTCATAGGCGAGAATCTGGCGCGCCACCGAGTCGCTGAAGTACAGGGTGCGTCCGTCGCGCGAGAAGGCTGGACCATTGCTGACGGCAAAGCCGGCATCGCCGACGACGGCCTGGCCATCTTGCGTCAGGCACCACAGGATGCCGCGCGACTCGTGTTCCGCTTTGTCGGACGTACCCACCCATAATCGTCCCCAGCGATCCACCTTGGCGTCATTGTGGATGATCCGATCGCGGGAACGCTCGGGCGCGGCAAACGGCTGGATCGCCAGCGTCTCGAGATCCAGAGTCGCAATCCCGGCGGTGTGAGCGAGCAGCAGGGTCGCCGGGTCGGTGGTGGCGACGATTGCGCCAACGGGCGCCGGCAGCCCGAGCGGACGCTTGGTCCAGCGCGACGTCGTCGGGTCCAGCGCACACAGATGGGGGTTTGTCAGATCGAGCCACAATGGCCGCGCCAACGCGGCATGCCAGAGGATCGACTCGCCGAGCAGATCCTGACTATCGGCGAGGACGCGGAGTTTTGGCATTGTCGATCCCATTGGTGATGGACGGCTGGCGACGCAGTCTGAGGATATGATCCTCGATCATCTGCGCGATATCGGGCGACTGCGCCTCGAAGGCGGCGATCAGGTGCCGATGCTGGGTGATGACGACCTCGAAATTTCGTTCCGACGCGAGTTCGCGACCGAAGATGATGGTGATGTAGCGCGCGAGCGCTTCCCACAGCTTCAGTAGGATTTCATTGCCCGAGGCGCGACAGAACTCGTGGTGAAACAGGACATCGCAGCGGCGAAATTCACCCCAGTCGGACCAGCGCGCCACGCGCTCCATGCGCGAAACGATCTCGCGCAGTTCGTCGAGCGCTCGAGGCTCCTGGGCATAGGCCCGCATGGCTTCGCGCGCGGCGACCTGTTCGAGCGCCACCCGCACGACATAGACTTGATCGACCATGCTCTGGTCGAACGTCGCAACGCGTGCTCCACGGTTCGGCGTGACGTTGACGATCCCTTGCGCCTGCAGGATCTTGATCGCCTCGCGAATCGGCACCCGGCTGACATCGAGCTGGGCTGCCAACTCGGCTTCGACGATGCGCTGGCCCGGCGCCAGGATCCCTTGCGCGACGGCGTTGACGATCGTGTCCGCGACTGTTTCACCCAGTTGCCGCGAATTGTCGCCGCTGACGGACGCGATCAGAGGTGAATTGGGTGATCTCTTGCCCGTTCCTTTGCTCGCTCCGTGGAGCCCAATCCTGGATGCTGGTTCTGCCCGCTGCGAATTGGGCATCGCCTTCAGATTCCGTCCCTTCGCCATCCGATTCGGTCTCCCCGATCCGCTCGGCGCCGAACGGCCGTGCACGACGTGGCGGCTCTTTGCACAGCCGCTCACGCAAGTCTATTGTATACACGTATGCCGTACGATATAAACGGACTTGCGACCAATACTTCCAAAGGTAGGGGACTGTTGATCTTCCGGCCGCTGTCGAGACCTTACCGCGTGTTGAATTCGGAGGAGTGTTGCATGTGAGGGTGTGAGCCCATCGCGGCATCGCTCTTCCCGGAGATCGCGGTCTCGCCGCTTGCTGCGTCCGCACGCCGACATGGCCGGTGCCAGAAATTGAAGTGGCAATGCGGCCCTCCAATCCTTGCAGTCGACAGCGCTTGGCCCGATCTCGGCCCGCATTTCGGCGATAGTTAAATTTGACGGCGGCGATTGATGGCCAAGGAGGATCCGATGGATGGCCGACTATCTGGTAAGCGGGCGCTGGTCATTGGTGGCGGCACTGGCATCGGGTTGGCATGCGCGGAAGCGATGATCGCGGATGGCGCCGGGCTATTCCTGTCGGGCCGGCGCAAGAACCCCCTGCAAGAAGCAGCGGCAAAGCTCGGCGGTGCCGGCAAAGTCGGCTACGCTACCGGCGACGCAACCATCAGTGCCGATGTGGCGCGTGTCACGGCGGCAGCGGTCGACTATCTCGGCGGTTTGGACACGCTGGTGATCAGCGCGGGCGCCGGGGGACGAACCATCTTGGGTGATGCCGAGCCTGAGCACGTTCAGCATATTCTCGATCACAATCTGCGGCCGGTGTTCCTGACCGTTCAGCACGCTCTGCCGCATCTGCTTGCAGCTGGGAAAGCCAGCATCCTTGTGATTTCGTCGACTTTTGGATTAGTCGGAGTGCGTGAGCGCTTTGCCTATTGTGCTGCCAAGGCCGGAGTCAACGGCATGGTGCGGTCGATGGCACTGGATCTCGCCGAGCACGGTGTGCGCATCAACGCAATCTGCCCCGGCTTCATCGAAACGCCGATGTCACATGCGGTGGCCGCGGTCGAGCCCGATCCAGCGGCAGCGCTGGCGGCAAAGCGCCTGATGCACCCTATTCCGCGTGCCGGTCGGCTCGATGAAGTTGGCGCGCTTGGCGTCTATCTTGCTTCGGACCCTGCGGCCTTCGTAACCGGGCAGGCGATCGCCATCGATGGTGGGTACGCCGTGCGATGACGCATCGCGGCTCTCGGCACACTCACAAGTGCTCGTCGATTGTATGCACGTGTCCCGCATCTTTTGCATGAGAGTGCGACTCGCGCTTTCGAGTAAGCGGCGCCGCTGGATCGCCGAACTGGCTCCAGGCACGCCGACGCCGCTTGCGGGTCACGAAAGACGGGCACTCTCAAGCAGTCAGTTCGGTCCGCCGCCCCGACCGCCGTCCCTTCAGACTGTCGCGTCGTTGCGCTGCCAACTTCTCTTCGCCCTATCACCGCTCGCCACCCAGGATACCCATGATCATGCCACGGAAGTTCGAGAAAGCCACCTTTTCGGTCCAGGAAACGCTCGACTTCCACAGCCAGGGCAAGCCGGGCAAGCTGGAAAGCACGCCGACCAAGCCGATGGCGACGCAGCGCGAACTGTCGCTAGCTTACTCACCGCGTGTTGCGGTGCCGGTCGAGCGGATCGCTGCCGACCCAAAGACGGCTTATGACTACACAAATTGCAGTACTCTGGTTGCGGTCATTGCCAATGGCACTCTATTCTCGGGCTCGGCAATCTCGGCGCACTCGCCTCCAAGCCGGTGCTGGAAGGCAAGGCGGTGATGTTCAAGCGCATTACCGAGGTCGATTCGATCGATTTGGAAGTCGATAAGCAGGTCGTCGAGCATAGAGCTGACGCGCCGCGCATTTCGGCGCGTGGCCGTTAACTCGCCAGCTTTTCTTTCATGGGACCTATGGCGGCCTTCCGCTTTCACGATCCTTGCCAGAACGGCACCGCAGCCGATCGTTGCGCATCAAACGTCTACCAAACCCAAGCGGCAGATGTTCTGGCTCCGTGGATGGGTCAGATCAGCTTGCTTGCGGTACCTGAACCGGAGACCTCTCGTGCAGATACGACCGGTTTCGGACCGCTTCTTCCATCGCGTGGTTTGCGCCAATCGCAATCGAAGCAGAGCGGAACTCATTGAGCCGACAACCAAACTGCTGTCACGAGTTATTGAACTTGTCCGGTTTTGATAGCACGTTAGTTGTCCGCTGCTCTGTGGTCGGATGACGGGGTCGGCGAGCGGTGGACGCGGCCCCGTCACGTCTCAGGTTTCGCCGCCTTATTCCTATCTGGGACCCGGCGCTGCCAAAGGCGTGCGCGGAGGGCATTTTCGGCCTGGCAGCCCTTTCGCGCTGGCGCCAGTCTTCCTCACACTGCGTCCGGCTCATCTGATCTCCTCAATGCATCCCGCATTGAGAGGACCACAGATTACCGGACATATCATGTGCTGCTGAAATCGGACAACTCGTGTGCTGCAACGCTTGCCGTCCTGGATGGGTTGTTGATCGCGCGGCCATCTGGCAAGCTCAGCTGCGGGCCCGCCACAAAGCTGAAGGCGGGATGAACGCGGTGTTCATCAGTCTGACAGGTTGGTGTCGCTAGCCTGCACGGTTCCAACCCCCTGGGAGGAAAGTACACAATGACATTTAAGATGATGTTGGCTGCCGTCGCGATCGCTGCGGGTTCCATGATGGTGCTCGGCACCAGTGCACCTGCTGAAGCCGCCACGGTCAGAGCCTGTGCCAAAATCACCGTGCAAGGGTTCGCTGAAAAGAAGGGCCTGGCTGGCACCGAGAAAAAGGTCCGCGTCGCTGCAATCGCCAGCTGGGAAACCCAGGCGCGCGCCAATCTGGGCCTCGGCTACGATAGCTGGGCGTTGTCGTCCGGCCAGAGCCTATCGTGCAAGCGCAGCGTCATTACTGTGCGATGCCTTGCCATCTCAACGCCCTGCACGGTGCTGAAGGTGGCCGTGAAGCCGGTCTACAAGAAGGTGATCGTCAAGAAGATTTACAAGAAGAAGCGCACGTAGCGCATGACTCTTGATTTAACTATCTTAACTGGCCGGACGCATTTGCGAAAGCGGGCGTCCGGCCTTTTTGTTGTCCCTTTGCGCAATGCATTGCTTCATGTGTTCACAACGCTCTAGCGGACAGCGCAAAGATGCGCTTTAGTACGACAAAAGGTGGCTGGGACAACCAGCTCGATCGGGAAGTGAACGCCAGTGAACCGGCCTCGAACGATACCGTTCGCGGCTACATCCCCCAAGGAGGCGCCTGATGTCTGAAGCTAAGTCCACGCTTGATCAAAACCGCCGTGACTTCCTGATTTCCGCCAGCGCGCTTGGCATGGCCGGCGCCTACTTCGCCTCAGCCGGCTTTGATCCGGCAATGGCGCAGTCGCTGATGAAGTCGGAAAAGCCCTTGAAGGCGGCGTTCTCGAATGCCGGCCTGCAGGCGACGTGGTGCGCGCAAGGCAAGCAAGCGGCCGAGGCCTGGGGCAAGCTGATGAACGTGGAAGTCACCTGGTTCGATGGTGAGCTGTCAGCGACCAAGCAGCGCTCTGCCATTGATAATATGGCCTCGCAGAAATGGGACTTTGTTGCCATCCAGGCATTCGGTATCGGCACACTGGTCGACCCGGTCAACAAGATGATCGACGCTGGCATTCCGGTGATCGATCTCGACACGCTGATCGCGCCGCTCGACACGATCAACGTTCACACGATGCTGGCGCCTGACAACATCGCTATGGGCGCTGCCGTGACGCAGCAGATCGCCGACGCCATGGGCGGCGAAGGCACCATCATTATGACGCAAGGCGCGCTTGGTCATTCCGGCGCGCAAGGCCGTGCCAAGGGCTTTGAGAAGATCATCAAGAACTATCCAAAGATCGAAGTTCTGAACTCCGATCCGGCCGACTGGGATGTGACCAAGGTGGCGCGCATCTGGGATACGCACCTGACCAAGTACCCGAACATCAAGGCGGCGTTCTTCCACAATGACGATATGGCGCTGGCAGCACACAACGTCATGAAGTCGCGCGGCAGGACCGACATCATCATCGGCGGTGTTGATGCCATGCCGCCGGCGCTTGAGGCAGTGTTGGATGGCCGCATGCTGGCGACCGTGCGCAATCCGTCGTGCCGTATCCACGGCTGGGCGGTCGCGGCTGGCGTTGCCGCCGTCATGGCCGGTGAGAAGACGGGCGCTGAGATACCCAAGAACATCGTCACCGATGGCCCGGTCATCACCAAGGAAACGGCGGCCGGCATCGCTTGGATGCAGAAGCACTTCCTGATCTAAGGCCCGGCGGTTGCTTGACCCTCTCCCCCTTGCCGAAGTGGCAAGGGGGAGAGGGGGCAGGACGCATCTCGCATTCCCCCGCATCCGGGCGCTTCGCATGCTCAGCACTCCCTCTCTCGTTACGCCAGACGCCACCGCACTGCTTGAAATGATCGGCGTCTCCAAGCGCTTCGGCGGCGTGGCGGCGCTGCGCGATGTCGATTTCACGCTGAAACGCGGCGAAATCCACGGGCTGGTCGGCGAGAACGGCGCCGGCAAGTCGACGATGATGAAGATCATCGCCGGCGTGCATCATGGCTTTGACGGCCGCATGCTGCTTGAGGGCCGCGACGTGACGTTCCGTTCGCCGCGCGACTCGCTCGCTGCCGGCATCGGCATGGTGCATCAAGAATTGTCCGTGATCCCGGACCTGACGGTGGCCGAGAACGTCTTCCTTGGCACCCAGCCGGTCACTGCCAGCGGCGCCATCGACTGGGGGCGAATGAACCGCGAGGCCAAGGCGCAGATCGCGACGCTTGGTCTTGATGTGGACCCGCGGACGCCAATCGGCACGCTGGCGGTTGGCATCCAGCAGCTCATTGAACTCAGCCGTGTGCTGTTTTCTGGCGCCCGCATCATCATTCTCGATGAACCGACCTCGGCCCTTTCACCGCCGGAAGTGGCGCGTCTGTTCGCGGCGTTACGTAAGTTGCGAGACGAAGGTAAGAGCCTGATCTTTATCTCGCACTTTCTCGATGATGTGCTGGAAATTTCCGACCGCGTGACGATTTTCCGCAATGGCCAGCGCGTCGCGACGGCCCTTGCCAGCGACACGAATAAGGATGAAGTGATCGGTCACATGATTGGCCGCGGTGCTGCCGGGTTGGCAGCGGGCGAATCCGCCGAGATGACGGTAACCGGGACCAAGCCCGTCGTGCTGGCAGCTGACCGGCTTTCGAAGGGCGCAGTCCTCAAGGACATGTCGCTGCAGGCGCACGCAGGCGAAATACTGGGCGTCTACGGTTTTATGGGCTGTGGCCAGATCGAACTGGCGCGAGCCTTGTTTGGCAAACTGCCGCTCGATTTCGGCGAGATCCTACTGGATGGCGCCGTGGTGCGACTGCGCTCAACAGCTAGCGCGCGCCGGCTCGGCATCGCCTATGTACCGGAAAACCGGCGGATGATGTTGTTCCGCACTGAACCG
This sequence comes from Hyphomicrobiaceae bacterium, assembly GCA_031402115.1. GTDB lineage: Bacteria > Pseudomonadota > Alphaproteobacteria > Rhizobiales > Hyphomicrobiaceae > JANNSA01. Next base: position 21,713 of record JANNSA010000534.1, read on the forward strand.
GTTTACAAGAACGTGACCATTTCCATCCTGGAACGCATTCACTGGCTGTTGCTCAAACCCGAAACCGAACGCGCCATCGCCGAACGTCAGGTGCAGGACCTGCAGGTCCGGCCGCCCAAAGTCGACATGCCGGTGGGCCAGCTGTCGGGCGGCAACCAGCAGAAGGTAGCGCTGGCGAAGTGGCTGACGCACAAGCCGAAAGTGCTGATCCTGTCGGAGCCGACGCGCGGCATGGATGTTGGCGCCAAGGAGGACGTGATCCGGATTGTCCGAGCATTGCGTGATCAGGGTGTCGCTGTGATTGTGCTGTCGACAGAGCCGGAAACCATCCTGACATTGGCTGATCGGGTGGTGGTGATGAAACGCGGGAGCCTAGTCAAGACGTTCGACCAGGGCCGCGTCGACAAGGCTGACTTGCTGGCGGCAGCATAGGCTGGGCTGAGCCCTTCGCGAAGCCCAACTTGCACGGGACAGGCGTCAGCATGCGGGGCTTTGCGGGGGGGACTCAACCGACTCCGGGGACGACGACGGATTGGTTTTTGGCAGCTTGGGATCAGGGCGAGCACCGACATGACGCAGTCGACGATGCAAAGCAGCGCGCCGAAGCCCCCGCAAACGGCAGGCCGGTTCATCAAGAACCAACTGCGCAACATCGCGCCGCTGATCACGCTGTTCGTGCTGATCCTGTTCTTCTCGATCGCCAGTCCGTCGTTCTTCACGCTCGATAATGCCACCAACATCCTTTCCCAGGTGTCCTTGACCGCGATTATCGCGGTTGGCCTTACCTTTGTGATCCTGACGGCCGAGATCGACCTGTCGGTGGCAGCGATCGCCAACTGCATCGGCATTACCGTGGCATTCTTCACGCTGCAGCCGGACTACGCCAACATCCAGAACGCGCCACTGCCAGGCTTGTTGGCGTTCGCCCTCGCGATTGCGGCGAGCCTGGCGCTTGGCCTGGTCACTGCGGCCGGCGTCACCAAGATCGGCATACCTTCGTTCATCATGACGCTGGCCATGATGCAGATCGCGGCCGGCATCTCGGCGATGCTGGTGCGCGGCCAGATAGCCTACAACTTTCCCGATGTGGTTGGCTTCCTTGGCGCCGGCAAGTTCTTTGGCCTGCGCTGGCTGACTGTGGTCGCCATCGTCGTGCTGCTGGTCGCGCATCTGGTGCTGACCTACACGCGCTTTGGCCGCTACGTCTACATGGTCGGCGGCAACCGCGACGCGGCTGAGTATGCCGGCGTCAACGTCAAATTCATCATTGGCTCGGTGCTGGTGATCTCGGCCGTGCTGTCAGGCTTTGCGGGTATGCTCGGCGTCGCCTATTTCGGGTCGGCGCAGCAGAACCAGTTTGACACTTTCCTGCTCGATGCTATCGCGGCGGTGGTGGTTGGCGGCACCAGCCTGTTCGGCGGGCGCGGCGGCATCGGCAACACCATCGTTGGCCTGCTGGTGCTGGGGGTGCTCAACAATGGCCTCGACCACGTCAACATCGACAGCTTCCTGAAAATCCTGATCCGTGGCCTGATCCTGCTGGCGGCCCTGGTGATCAACGTCTACGCCCAGCGCGTGCGCGAAACCGCCGCCACCGACTGACGGCGCTGGACCGCGATCACCGCGCGTTGCTACAACCCCGCTTGATTCAGATCGAACAGGGTGAGTGGCGCTGGCAATGGCCAAGACTGACAAGACGGCCGCGGAGGGCCGCGACTGGTCGGATACGCTGTATCTGCCCAAGACCGAGTTCCCGATGAAGGCGGGCCTGCCCGAGCGCGAGCCGGCGCTGCTGGAGCGTTGGGCGAAAATGGGCATGTTCGCGCGGCTGCGCGAAGCGGCTAAGGACCGGAAGCCGTTCCTGCTGCATGACGGCCCACCCTATGCCAACGCCAACATTCATATCGGCACGGGTCTCAACAAGATCCTGAAGGACGTGGTGGTGCGCTCGCAGCAGATGCTGGGCCATGACGCCAATTACGTGCCCGGCTGGGACTGTCATGGCCTGCCGATCGAATGGAAAGTCGAAGAGCAGTACCGCGCCAAACAGCAGAACAAGGACGACGTGCCGATCATTGAGTTCCGGCGCGAGTGCCGCGAATTCGCCGAGCACTGGCTGAACGTGCAGCGCGAGGAGTTCAAGCGGCTCGGCGTCGAGGGCGACTGGTCGAATCCCTACGCGACCATGACCTTTCCCGCCGAGGCGCAGATCGTGCGCGAGATGCACAAATTCGCGCTCAATGG
>JANNSA010000535.1:0-11654 GCA_031402115.1 Hyphomicrobiaceae bacterium
GAAATTCAGCTACGCGCGCGCTCGATTTTCACCAAGGCGCGAGTCCAGGCGGACCTGCAGCGCATCCAGGCGGTGTACCAGAAGCAGGGCCTGTTTGCGGCTTCGGTCGAACCCAAGATCATTGCCCTGGAGCAGAACCGCGTTGATCTCGTCTACGAAATCACCGAGGGGCCGAGCACCAAGGTCAACTCGATCAGCTTTATTGGTAACCGGTCGTTCTCCGACGGCCAGTTGCGCGAGATCGTGACCACCACCGAGAAGAATTGGCTGAGCTGGCTCAAATCGACCGACGTATACGATGCCGATCGGCTCAATCTGGACCGTGAGTTGCTGCGCCAGTTCTACCTGAAGAATGGCTATGCCGACATGCAGGTGTTGTCGGCCACGGCGGATCTCGATCCAAGCGGCAAGGGCTTCTTCATCACTTTCAGCGTCGACGAAGGCGTCCGCTACAACTTTGGTGCCGTGCAGGTCGAATCGACCATCACGGGTGTCGAAGCTGAGAGCCTGAGTGGGCTGATCGCAACGAAGCCGGGGCAGATCTACAACGCTTCGCAGATCGACAAGTCGATCGAGAAAATGACCCTTGACCTGGCGGAGCGCGGCAATGCCTTCGCCGTCGTCAAGCCGCGCGCTACCCGTGATCAAGCTGCCCAGACCATTGGGCTGACTTACGTGGTTGAGGAAGGCCCGCGGGTTTACATCGAACGCATCGATATCGTCGGTAACATTCGCACGGAAGGCTATGTCATCCGGCGCGAGTTCAAGCTGGTTGAGGGCGATGCCTTCAACAAGCTGCTGGTCAGTCGCGCCAAGACACGACTGCAGGGCTTGGGCTTCTTCAAAACGGTGGAAGTTACGGCTGATCAGGGCTCAGCCGGCGACCGTGTCGTGCTGACCGTCAACGTCATGGAAGAGTCAACCGGCGAAGTCTCGTTTGGCGGCGGCTATTCGTCGGCTGAAGGCGTCATCGCCGATATCTCGTTCAAGGAACGCAATCTGATGGGCAAGGGCCAGTATCTGTCCCTGTCGCTCTCGGGCAGCCTTGAGCGCGCGCAGATCGATTTGAGCTTTACTGAGCCGCGCTTCCTCGATCAGAACCTCTCAGCTGGCTTCGACCTGTATCACAAGGAAGTCGATTACACGGACTCGTCTGGCTACAAGTCGCGGCGCACGGGTGGCGGTTTGCGCTTGGCAGCGCCGTTGTCCGAGCAGTCGTGGATATCGACGCGCTATCAGTTGTCGCGTGACGAAGTCTATGACGTCGAACCTGATGCGTCGGCCGTGGTCAAGGCATCGGAAGGCGAGAACTTTGTTTCGTCGCTCGGCTACACTGTGAATTACGATACCCGCAACATCAAGAACAACCCGAGCAGCGGCATCTATCTTGAGTTCGCTCAAGACGTTGCTGGCCTTGGTGGCGATGTCTACTATGTCCGTTCGATCGCTGAGGCACGCGGCTACTATCCCATCACCGAGAAGATCACATTGGTTGGCCGGGCTGTTGCTGGCAACATCAGCGGTTGGAACGATCAGGATGTGCGCTTGCAAGACCTGTTCTTCCGTGGTGGCGAGACGGTGCGCGGCTTCGCCCGCTCAGGCTACGGCCCGCGTGACGGCAATAACGGCGATGCGCTCGGCGGCCAGAACTTCTATGCCGCCACCGCCGAAGTCCGCTTCCCGCTGCCGCTGGTTCCCGACGATCTCGGCTTGAGCGGCGCCGCCTTCGTCGATGCCGGCTCGGTGTTCGGCGCCAGCGATCAGGCGCAGTCGCTGACCACCAATCTGCTGGACGACGGCGCTTTGCGCTCGTCCGTTGGCCTCAGCCTCTTGTGGAACTCACCACTCGGGCCGTTGCGCGCCGACTATGCCTACGTCATCAGCAAACAGGACTATGACGATGAACAGGCCTTCCGCTTCGGCGCCCAGACCAAGTTCTAGTGGTCAACTGTGTTGCTGCGTCGGTACCACTGCAACCGCCTCCGCGCACATCCTGGGCCTTTTGCCCAGGAATTCATCCATCAGCGGTTGCGATTGTTTGAGCGCTTAGCGCGCGTGTGCCACGAACCGTGCGCAATGCCCGCTGATCCATGGGCCTGGGCACAAGGCTCACGATGACAGTGGCGTGTGCTGCAGAGATAGTGAGCATTCGGCTTGCGAACTTGCGGTGCCGCACGCCGGGTGTCATCGCACGCGGCCAGAGCCCCGAAAACCGACGCGGGGTCAGGCACTTAGCACGTCGCGCCGACGCCCAGGACTTGACTGACGGAGCCGGCGCGCTAAGTGCCTGACCCCGGTTGCCTAGCGCTTGTCACGACCGCAAACAGCGCCCGCCGTCCATCGCACCATCATGGTAACATCAATCGCCCCGTGGCATCGAGCGATGCAAACGGGTTGTGCGCGACTTCCCAAACGTGACCGTCAAAGTCGGCGAACTTGCCGGAATAGCCGCCCCAGAACACCTTTTCCGCAGCTTTCAGGATTGTCGCGCCGCACGCCTTCGCCTCGACCATGACGGCATCCACCTCAGCCTCACTGGCCAGATTGTGTGCCAGCGTCACGCCGCTGAACGCCCCAGCTGGCCCCACTGCGACGCCGGAATCCTCCGCCAACGCCTCGCGGCCAAACAGCGCGAACACGACGCCGCCAGCCGGAAAGAAGGTGATGGACGGCTGGCTCGCCGATGACGCGACAAAGCCAAGCCGCTCATAAAAGGCCCGCGCCCGGGCGACATCGGCGACGCCGAGGGTAACGATGGTCAGGCGAGGCTGCATGGCGCTTGGCTCCTGAGTGTTGGCACCAGAGACTGGCATCAGACGGAAACCGTCCGGCAGCGTCAAGTCACCAGCGACCGCGCCCTGGCGTTGCCGCGCTGAGGGGCCGCACAGCCTCAGCCCGGACGTGTCCAGCGCCGATCGCCCAGCCGCGCCGATCCGTCGCCGCGCCCGCTCTCATCGCCCCATGCTTGCCTGCATCCGCCCGCGCTCACGACAGTTGCAACTGCGCGGCACACTCCGATCGGACACGATGTGCCAGCGGACAGTGCCAACATCCGGCGACCGTGCTGCCGCCATGCGGCAAGCGGACATCAATGCCTGCGGATGTCCGCAGCTTCGGCATAACATGCCGCACAGCGGGGGCGACGACAACGGCGGCTTTTGACCCAAACCGCCATGTTGCCGCTTCGCCATGCCTGTTGCGATGGGGCCACGTTGCGCCTGCCACGCGACCGGTACAGCTCAGCCGCACCTGCCGCGCACTGACAGCCGCCGCTCCTCCTGATATGCTTCTCACGGGTCTGCGTGGGGGGCTGCCATGCCGCGTTTGTTCATTTCGCATTCGAGCGTCGACAACGTCCAGGCGCTGGCGTTCCAGCGCTGGCTCGTCGCCAATGGCTGGTCGGCGGACGACGTGTTCATCGACCTGCATGGTATCGGCGCCGGCGAACGCTGGCGCGAGACGCTGCGCAAGGCCAATGCTCGTTGCGAGGCGGTCATCCTGCTCGCCTCGCCGGCGTCGCTCGATAGTAAAGAGTGCCAGCGCGAGTTGACCCTTGCCGAGGATCTCGGCAAGCCGGTCCTGGTCGTGATCCTGCGCGATCTCGGCAAGGACGATCCGCGGCTGGCGCGTTGGGCCGAGACGCAATTCGTCGATCTGTCGGCCGAGCCGCAGGAGCGCATGGAGCCGTTCGAGTACGACAGCGAGGTGCAGCGGGCATCATTCCATCTGCCGGCCCTGCTCTCGATCAAGGCAAGCTTGGTTCAGCGCGGCATCGCGCCGGACAGCTTTGCCTGGACGCCGCGCGACAAGGACGCCGGCCCCTATCCGGGCTTGTCTTTTTTCGACGAGCGTAACGCCGGCATTTTTTTTGGCCGCGAGGCCGAGATCATGGCCGGTCTCGGCAAGTTGCGGCTGATGCGCAAGCGCCATACGCCCCGGCTCCTCGTCATTCAGGCGGCCTCGGGCGCCGGCAAATCGTCGTACTTACGCGCCGGGCTGTGGCCACGGCTCCTGCGTGATCCCGACTATGCGCCGCTCGCTATCCTTAGGCCTGCGCTCGGCGTGCTGACCGGTCCTGACGGGTTCGGCCGCCGCTTTGCGCCGTGGCTGGAAAAGCACGGCCGCCCGATGGCGCCAGCCGACATCCATGCCCGCCTGTTCCAGAACGATCCCGGCGCGCTCGCGCAGTTCGTCGCCGACGCTGTGGCGCTGGCCACCGGCATCCGCCGCGCTGGTGCGCCCGATGCCCGCGCCCCGGCGCCGCTCATCGCCATCGACCAGGGCGAGGAGCTGTTCGCCGCCGAGAACGCCGCCGAGAGCACGCGGTTCCTGGAATTGCTGGGGGCGTTGTTGCGGGGCGGGGAGGGGGCACATTATTCATCTTCGGCCCCCACCGATACCGATCCATCCACCGGCCGTGCCGGGCCGAAGATGAATAATGTGTTCCCGTCTCTTGACCCGTCTCTGCACGACCTCGACCCCTACGTCATCATCACCATCCGCGCCGACAGTGTGGAAGCGCTGCTGCAGCGCTGGCCGTCGCTTGGGCTCGACCCGCCCGAGGTGCTGTATCTGCCGCCGCTGTCGCCGGACGCCTATCGCGACATCATCGTCAAGCCGGCCGAGGTCTACAGCGAGCGCGTCAAGCGCCTCACCATCGAACCGGCGCTGACGGCAACGCTCGCCCGCAACACTGGCGGCGCCGATGCCTTGCCTTTGCTTGCCTTCACACTGGAGCGGATGTTCGGTGAGGCGGCGGCCGACGGCAACCTGACGCTCGCGCGCTACGAGGCCATGGGCGGCATGGACGGCTCCATCGATCGGGCCCTGGCGGAAGCGCGGCGCAAGGCGGGCACCGCTGGCAGCGAGGCGATGCTGCGCCGGCTGGTGGTGCCTAGCCTCGCCACCTGGGACCCTTCCGCCAACGCCGCCAAACGGCTTGTGGCGAGCGGGGCCAGGCTTGTTGGCGGCGATCGTTCGGCACTGGTGCCGCTGGCCAACGCGCTGGTTGATGCCCGGCTGCTCACGCGTGGTCGAGACACGCTGGAAGTCGCGCACGAAGCGCTGCTCAGGCGCCCGCCGATCGCTGGCTGGCTCGATGCGCTCAAGGACGACTTGAAGCTGCGCGACGACGTGCTGAAAGAGGCGGCGGAGTGGGTGGCCGCCAAACAGTCACCGCGCGACCTGGTGCGGCGTGGCGAGCGGCTGGCAGCGGCGCGCAAGCTGGCTGCAAGCGAGGTGTTCAAGGCCGAGCTGGCGCCGGCGGGCGCGTATCTGGCTGGTTGCAAGAAGCTGGAGGATGCGGCAGCGCGCGGCGCAAGGCTGACGAGAGCCGCCATTTTCATGCTGATGCTCGGCGTCATCCTCAGCCTGCTCGGCGTTATCTTTAGGTCGCAGATCGACGCGCTACGCTTTTCGCTGTGGGAGGAACGCCGCTATATCGCCGAAAACATCAAGCCCCATGTATTGACGCCCGAGGCCGAGCGCGCGCTTAAGCCGGGCGACATCATCCACGAATGCGGGCCCAAAACGCGTTGCCCGGAGATGGTGGTGCTACCGCTGGGCGCATTCTGGATGGGCTCCGAAGCCGGCAAAGGTGACAAGGACGGCAGTGAATATCCGCAGCACAAGGTGACGCTCGGCACGAAATTCGCCGTCTCGAAATACGAGGTCACGTGGGACGACTGGGAGGCGTGCGTCGCCATGCGCGGCTGCGACGGCGCACCGACCAGCGACAGCGGCTATGAACGTGGCCAGAAACCGCTCATCAACGTGTCCTGGGATCAGGCCTCCGCCTACGCGGCTTGGCTGTCACGCTTGACCGGCAAGCCCTATCGTTTATTGAGCGAGGCGGAATGGGAATATGCGGCACGTGGCGTGACGAGCCCAGACGTGCCGCATCCGTCCTATCCCTGGGGCGACGACCCCACGAGCAACTGCCAACATGCTAACGGTGCTGACCAGTCCTACCAGCGTGCAGGTGGCACGGGTACCATTGCCGACTGCGATGACGGTCAGGTTGTGACGGCGCTTGTCGGCAAGTACCCAGCCAATGCATTCGGCCTCTACGATATGCACGGCAACGTCAGCGAATGGGTCGCGGATGGTTGGCACGAGAATTACGAAAACAATCCGCCAACAGATGGAGCAGTCTGGGCACAAGATGCTGATGCAAGTCGCCGGGTGGTCCGCGGCGGTTCCTGGAGCGGCACTCCAGACTACCTCCGCTCCGCCCTCCGCAGCAGGGGCACGCCCGTCAACCGGGGCAGCAACATCGGCTTCCGTCTTGCCAGGACGCTCTAACCTCTTGTCTCCTCTACAGTTTTACCTCCAGCAATCTTCCAGGAAATACAGGAACAGTTTAGGAAATACAGGGACAGTTTACCTATTTTCGAAAATGCAGTCTGTAAACACTGGGGCAGTATAAGCGGCGGTTTCCGTTGGCGTAAGGGTTCCGGCGGCCGGTGTCAGGCACTTGTGGCTTAGATAACCGAAGACTGTACAGAAGGTGAATAGTGTCAGGCATCTTGCCGGTTGCGCAGTGAAGTCGCTGCTGGAATCAGTACACTGTCACCAAGTTTCCGGCGGGTGGGTAGCGGTCCAGCGGGCGGCGCATCCGGTCAAGGGCGAGCGATCACGATCGCCGCGCGCGGTGCCTCGGTGGCTGGTGGCTCCTATCTGGGCAACAGCCGACAGCGTGTGTGGTGCAGAAAACTTAGACCAGGCTAATGTCATTGGCGAGCTCGTTGCGCTGCAGTATTGGCGTGCCGGCCTATGCTACTCGGCGGCGAGCTGGAACTCGGGTTTTGCGTCTGGCGTCTGCAGTTCGGGCTTTGTTTGATCCCGGACTTTTACCGGCCGCTTGACCCTGAACCAGGCGGCATAAAGCGCCGGCAGGAAGAACAGCGTCAACACGGTTGCCACAAGCAGGCCGCCCATAATCGTCAGGGCGAGCGGCCCCCAGAAGACGCTGGTGGCTAAGGGGATCATGCCGAGGATGGCTGCGAGTGCTGTGAGCACGACAGGACGGGCGCGCCGGACCGTGCTTTCAACGATGGCCTCCCAGGGACCTAGCCCCGCAGCGCGATCCGCATCGATTTGGTCGACGAGAATGACCGTGTTGCGCATGATCATGCCGGCCAGGGCGATGAGGCCGAGCAGCGCGACAAAGCCGAACGGGGCGTTGAAGATCAGTAGCGCCGCAACGGCGCCGATGAGGCCGAGCGGCCCGGTCAGGAAGACGAGGAAGAGCTTGGAAAAGCTCTGCAATTGAAACATCAGGATGGCGAGCATGGCCAGCAGCATGGCGGGGAAAATCTTGAACAGCGCCGCGTTGGCCTTCTCGCTTTCCTCGATGGCGCCGCCGGTATCGATGCGGTAGTTGGGCGGCAGGCCGGCTTTCAGCGCGGCAAGCTTGGGCAGGATGGCATTGGTCACCGTCGGGGCCTGGACGCCGGGCGCTACGTCGGCGCGCACCGTCAGCACCATGTCGCGGTTGCGCCGCCACAGGATCGGTTCCTCAAAGCCGTAGCTGATGTTTGCAACTTGGGCGATCGGAACGGCGACGCCATTGCTGGCAAACACCGTCAGATCACCGATCCGGCTCAAGTCGAGCCGCTCGTCGGGCAGTGCCCGGGCGACCACCGGAATGAGTTCAGTGCCTTCGCGATACTCGGTGATGGTCACGCCGGAAAGGAGCGATTGCAGGGTCTGGCCGATCGTTTGCGTATTCAGCCCAAGCGCCCGCGCCCGGTCCTGATCGATCTCAAGCTGCACATTTTTAACCTGCTCATTCCAATCGAATTGCACATCGACGGCGTTGGACTCGGTGCGCATGATCGCGCGCACGCCGCCGGCGATCTCGCGCACTTTGATGGGATCGGGACCGACGACGCGGAACTGTACGGGAAAGCCGACCGGCGGGCCGAAATTCAGCTGGTCGATGCGCACGCGCGCTTCTGGCACGGCACCGGCCACGACGCGGGCTTGCAACCGCGCCTTCAGCCGTTCGCGCGCCTCTGGGCCTTTCGTCATAATGACGGTGAGCGCGAAGCTCGGATTCGGCAGCAAAGGATTAAGTGCCAGATAAAAGCGCGGGCTGCCCTGGCCGATATAGGTGGTGAAGTACTCCAGGTCGGGATCACCGGCGAGCAGGCTCTCCGCCTTCTGCGCGGCGGCTGCCGTGGCGCCAATGGCTGTGCCTTCCGGCATGCGCACTTCGATGAACAGTTCAGGCCGTGACGAGGTTGGGAAGAATTGCTGCTGGACAAATCCCATGCCGACGCCCGCCGCCGCGAGTGCGCCGAAGGTGAGCACGATGACGAGCCATTTCAGCCGCATCGACCAGCCAATCGCCCACCGCAAAATGCGATAGAGCCTTGACTGATACATTTCGTGGGGCTTGCCGGCATGGCCGGGATTGTCACGCAGCAGCATGTAGCCGAAATAGGGCGTGAACAGCACGGCCACGAACCAGGAGACGACGAGCGCGAGTGCAACGATCCAAAAGATGTTGCCGGCATATTCACCGGCGGTCGACTGGGCAAAGCCGACCGGCAGAAAGCCTGCCGCCGTCACCAAGGTCCCCGTCAGCATGGGAAAGGCCGTGGCCTCCCAGGCGAAGCTCGCGGCCTTCAGCCGGTCCAGGCCCTGCTCCATTTTCACGACCATCATTTCTACGGCGATGATCGCATCATCGACGAGCAGACCGAGCGCGATGATCAGGGCACCGAGCGTGATCCGGTCGAAATTGAAACTGAACACCTGCATGATGACAAACACAGCGGCCAGCACCAGCGGCACGGAGAGGCCAACGATGAAGCCGATGCGCCAGCCCAGGGCCAGGAAGCTCACCGCCAGCACGATGACCAGGGCTTCGCCAAAGGTCTTGAGGAACTCACTGACCGCTTCGTCGACGACATGCCCCTGATCCGAGACCTGATCGACCGATACCCCCAAAGGGATCGTCTGGCGGAAGGCAGCGAGCGCGGCCTGTAGATTGGTCCCCAGTTCCACGACATTGGCGCCTTCCGCCATGGCAGCGGCGACGCCGACGGCGACTTTGCCCTGATGTGTCACCAGAAACTGTGGCGGATCCTCATAGCCCCGGCTGACCGAAGCTATGTCGCTAAGCCGGAAGATGCGGCCGCCGGCTTCAATGGGCACAGCCTTGATCGCTTCGATGCCGGCGAATGCGCCACTAACGCGGATCTGCACCTGATCAGCATTGGTGCCGACCGAACCGCCATTGATGACGATGTTCTGGCTGGCAATGGCCGCAAAGATGGCTTGCGCCGGGATGCCCAATGTCGCGAGCTTGGCGTAACTGATCTCGACATAGACGCGCTCGGGCACGTCGCCGACAAGGGCAACCTTGCTGACATTTTTCACGCGCAGTAACGCGGAGCGCCATTGCTCGGCATAGCGCTTGAGCTCGGCTCGGCCGATACCTTCGCCCGACAGCATGTAGGTGGCGGAAAAGACATCGCCATATTCGTCGTTGAAGAACGGACCGATCGACCCAGCTGGCAGAACGCCACGGCTATCGGTGATTTTCTTGCGCACCTGATACCACGTGTCGGTGGCGCGACGGCCGCGGATGTCGTCCTTAAGCTGCACCTGCATGACGACGGCACCCGGCCGCGAATAGGTGCGCACGAAGTCAAGTTCGGGCAATTCCTGCAAGCGCTTTTCGACCGGTTCGGCGATCAGGCGCTGCATATCGTCGGCAGTTGCCCCTGGCCAGAACGCCTGGACGATCATGGTTTTGATCGTCAGGGCCGGATCTTCCGCCCGGCCCAGCTGAAAATACGCCAAGGTGCCGGCGGCCGAAATTGCCAAAATCAGAAACAACGTGATCGACGGATGCTTCACCGACCAGGCCGAGAGGTTGAAGCTCTTCATACTTGGGGCCTTACTCGGTTTGCACACGCTGCTCGATGATCTGTACGGCCCTGGCTTCGTCCAGCATGTGCACGCCGAGCGTGACGACCCGGTCGTTCTCGGCCAGACCGGCAGCGATGACGGCTTGATCCTGGGTCAGCGCTTGGATTTCCACTGACGCGCGGCGCACGCGCGTTCCGCTGGCATCAACCAGCCAGACCGTTGCACCGCGCCCGTCGCTCATCACGGCCGAGAGTGGGAGTTGCGCGACGGGTTTGCTCGCGCCTTGCGTCAGATGGACGGTGGCGCTCCGGCCGATGGCAACGGCGTCGCCACCGGTTTCAAGGGCAAAGCGCGCCTGGAAGGTGCGTGATACCGGGTCTGCTTCGGGCGCCAGCTCGCGGAGCTTGGCGGGCCGGAGCTGTCCTTTGCTGCCCCAAAGTTCGACGTGTGCCTGCGCCGGACGCACGCTGTCGAGCGCCAATTCGGGAATGGCGACCTGGACTTCAAGGGTATCGTGCCGCGCGATCCGAGTAATGAGTTGCCCCGCCGCCACGACCTGGCCGATCTCGATCGGCAAAGCTGAGACCACGCCGGGCTGGTTCGCCTTCAGTTCCGCATAAGCAAGCTGGTTCTTTGCCAGCTCAAGACCGCGTTCAGCGCGCTTGACCCGTGAACGTGCTTCGCCCTCGGCTGTGACCTTCTGATCATAGGCCGCCTTGGCAGCAAAGCCGTCCTTCAACAGCGTGCGATAGCGTTGCGCCGCCCGCTCGGCTTCTTGGCGGCTGGTCTGCGCGGCATCAAGTTCGGCCTGTTGCGATTGAACGGCAAGGTCATAGTCCGTTGGATCAAGACGGGCCAAGATCTGACCGGTATCAACCGACTGCCCAACCTCGACACGTCGCTCGATGATCTTGCCGCCGACGCGGAAGCTGAGATCGCTCTCGTAGCGCGGTCGGACGATGCCGGCGTAGCTCCAGCTTTGCTCCGACGGGACGAGACGGACCGTCATGACCTGGACCGCCTGCGGTGTGGCCGGCTGCGATGCAACGGTGGCCCTGCCCTTCTCATCCTCGTTGCAGCCAGCGAGCGCAAAGCACACGAGCGCGGCAAGGATTAGTGGAATTTTGGTTGGACTGGACATCAGACTTCCCTGCCCTTGGTCGACCAGATCTCGTGCACCTCGTGCCAATCGGGAGCTCGGTCAGCCAGATAGCCAATCGTTTTGCCTGTCGCGATTTTGCGGAACAGTTTCATCGCCTTCAAATGGGCGCCGGTCGTCAGATAGGCGCGCATGGCGGCCTCGCTCTCCCACACCGACAGCGTGTGATGGACGCTGTTGATGGTGCGAGCTTCGGCACGAAGGTTGCCGGGCGCAGCGAGGGCCTGCTGCATGGCAGCAAAAGCCCGGTACCAGAACCGAACGACGTGCAGCGGTGACTTCAGTCGTAAGCCCGTGATCGACACATAAACCATCCTGGCATTCCTATTTGGCGGCCACGCGCAGCACATCCCTGCCCGGTGACAGCGACGCCAAGCCGACACCCAACAGCGCCAGCACAGCGGCTCCGGCGCCCAGCCAGGCAAGTTCGGCGGCATCGCTGATCAAGCCACCCCAGGCAGCGCCCAGGCCCTGGCCCAGCGACACCAGCGAGCCGTTCGTGGCCAAAGCCACCGGCGTGGCAGGCCCGGCGAGCTGCGACAGGCGCGCCAGGTTCATCGGGATCGACGCGAACATTGCCGTTGCCGACACCAGGATGAGCCCGGCGACC
>JANNSA010000536.1:0-4412 GCA_031402115.1 Hyphomicrobiaceae bacterium
GCACTGAATATGGCGTTTCATGCCGGGCGATGCGAGGGGCTACCATCGTTTGGCGCGCTTGCTGGGGACGCTGGACCCGGTTCTGCCGCTGCGCTCCCGAAAGCCGTCCTGCATGACCGCCACCACCGATACCGCGCGCCCAACGATGGTAGCCCCTCGCATCGCCCGGCATGAAACGCCAAATTCAGTGCCTGAGGCTTCGACCAGACGCACTACGCCCAGGCCGCAATACGCAAGGAGTACACGCATGGCTGACCTGCCCTTACCGAAGATCGTCAAGACCGACGCCGAATGGAAAGCCGAACTGTCGCCCGAGGCATTTCGTGTCGCCCGCAAGCACGGCACCGAGCGCGCCGGCTCACACCCCTTCAACAATGAGAAGCGCGCCGGCACCTTTGCTTGTGTCTGCTGCAACGCAGAACTTTTCGCGTCCGACAGCAAATTCGAATCCGGCACCGGCTGGCCGAGCTTTTTCCAGCCGCTCGCTGGCGCCGTCGCGGAGCACGACGACAGCGCGTTCTTCATGCGCCGCACGGAAGTCCGCTGCGCCACCTGCGATGCCCATCTCGGCCACGTCTTCCCCGACGGCCCCAAGCCGACCGGCCTGCGCTACTGCATGAACGGCGTGGCGATGACCTTCAAGCCGGCGGAGTAGCGCCGGGCGAGAAAGTCGGGGTCAGGCACTTACGCGCTATTGACGGAATTGAAGCTTGCAGGACCGTGCTGGCGCGTAAGTGCCTGACCCTGGTTCATTGACCCTGGTTCATTGGCCCTGGTTCATTGGCCCCGGTTCGTACGCGGCGGCCTTGCCGCTGGTCGATGTGGCGGCTATGCAGCCTGCAACGCGGATGGCAAGGGTGGCTTCCTGATGACGAAATCGACGGCGGTGGAATTGACGGGGCTTTCGCTCGCCGAGGCGCGCGATGGCTTGGCCAAGCGCGCGTTTACCGCAACGGAATTGACCGAGGCGTTCCTCGACGCCATCGCAGCCGCCAATCCGGCGCTCAACGCCTACATTACCGTGACAGCTGATCAGGCGCGCGCCATGGCATTGATCGCCGACAACCACATCGCCACCAAGAAGGCCCGGGCACTGGAAGGCATTCCGCTCGGCATCAAGGACCTGTTCGCCACCAAGGGCGTGCACACCCAGGCCGCCAGTCACGTGCTGGATGGCTTCAAGCCGCCTTACGAATCAACCGTGACGCAGAACCTGTGGGATGCCGGCGCTGTGATGCTCGGCAAGCTCAATATGGACGAGTTCGCCATGGGCTCGTCCAATGAAACTTCGTATTACGGCCCGGTGGTCAACCCGTGGCGCGCCAAGGGTTCCAACGCTGATCTGGTGCCGGGCGGTTCGTCGGGCGGCTCGGCGGCGGCCGTCGCGGCGCGGCTGTGCCTCGGGGCAACGGCGACCGACACAGGCGGTTCTATCCGCCAGCCAGCAGCCTTGACGGGCACCGTCGGCATCAAGCCGACCTATGGCCGCTGTTCGCGCTGGGGCATCGTCGCCTTCGCCTCATCGCTCGATCAGGCTGGGCCCATCGCCCGCACGGTGCGCGATACGGCGATCCTGCTCAAGGTGATGGCCAGCCACGACCCCAAGGACACCACCAGCGTCAACGCACCGGTGCCCGATTATGAGGCCGCCATCGGCAAGAGCCTGAAGGGCCTGAAAGTTGGCATCCCGAAGGAATACCGCATCGACGGTATGCCGGACGAGATCGAGAAGTTGTGGCAGCAGGGCATCGCCTGGCTGAAGGCGGCTGGCGCTACCATCCACGATGTCAGCCTGCCACACACCAAATATGCGCTGCCGGCCTATTACATCGTCGCCCCGGCTGAGGCGTCGTCCAATCTGGCGCGCTATGACGGCGTCCGCTACGGCCTGCGCGTGCCCGGCAAAGACGTCATTGACACTTACGAAAACAGCCGTGCCAAGGGTTTTGGCAAGGAAGTGAAGCGCCGCATCATGATCGGCACTTATGTGCTGTCGGCGGGCTATTACGACGCCTATTACCTGAAGGCACAGAAGGTGCGCACCTTGATCAAGCGCGACTTCGACGAGGCCTACGCCAAGGTCGACGTGCTGCTGACGCCCGCGACGCCGAACGCCGCTTTCCCGCTGAAGTCGATGACCGCCGAGCCGTTGCAGATGTACCTCAACGACATCTTTACGGTGACGGTCAACATGGCCGGCTTGCCCGGCATCGCCGTGCCGGCCGGGCTTTCGTCGCAGGGCATTCCGTTGGGATTGCAGCTGATCGGCAAGCCGTTCGATGAGGCAACTCTGTTTCAAGCCGCTGCAGCGATTGAAGAGGCCGCCGGGCGTTTCCCCGTGACGAATGTGTGGTGGCAGGCGAGCGCCGCGAAAAAGCCGGGCAAGGCTGCTTGAGTATTAGAAATGCTTGAAGGAGTAGAGCGGTGATGCCGGAGGTCAGCCTGCCGATCCCGCGTCGCGACCGGCAATTCCAGCATGCCGGATGGCTGACCGCTGCAGTGCTGCTGAGCACCCTGTCTGGCTGCGCCTCCGCACCGGGCTCCGAGCCCGTCATTCCCTCGTTCGGAGTGTTGGCCAAGACGACGATCGACGTGCCCAGCGAGGGCGGAGTCGCTCTGCTTGGCGCACGCATCGCCGATTTGCGTTGCGCCGAGACTCAAGTGGTCGTCGGGCGCGAAGGGCCGGCTGGGTTTACGCCCGTGCGCGCAACGGCGATCGCCTCGCAGTTCGGCAATGGCGCCGACACGGCCGCCATCCCGTTGCCGGTTGGCACCTACCACCTGCTGCAGATCGCTTGCCGGAATGGCGTCAACGTCACTGTGCTCGGCGCAAGTGAGCAGCCGGGTACCATTCCGTGGCAGGGCGCGAGCTGGGGTCAGAGCATCGGTAGTTTCGCGGTGTCGAGCAGCGGTGTCGCTGACCTCGGCATGCTGGTGGTGACACGCCAGAAATCCAAGGGTTTCGGGCAGAACGCCGCGCCAGCCGTAATGCTCAGCCTGGAAGAGCGATCGGAGAAGAGCCGTGCCCGGCTGGCTACGAGCCAACCCAATCTTGCCGCACGAGCTCAGCCAGCGCCGTTCGCGCTTTCGGCCACGCCACCGGCCAATCTGGCCCGATGCCGGCTGTCGGGTTCGGTCGAAGCTGAAACAGCCGCTAAGGGCGCGCAGACCCTGAAACGCGGCGATCCGGCTGCCACGCTCAACGCCTTGAGTGTGCGCGAGCCCATTGCCGTTGCCTGCCAACCCGCCACTGGCGGTGGCATCGGCGGGTGATTGGACTAAGTGATCGTCGCCAATCATGATCGGTTCTTCGCCATGACGCCTGACGACAGCGCCACACCTGGTTCACGGGAACAGCTGGAAGCCAACATCATCGCTGGCCAGGTTGATGGTGGCAGCATCGCCGACAACATCCTGCTATTTGCGCGGCTCTTGCGCGCCGCTGGCTTGCCAGTTGGGCCGCAAAAGACTGTGCTTGCCACGCAAGCCGTTCTGGCGGTCGGTCTGGCCGATCAGCGCACCTTCTATTGGGCGCTGCACGCGGTGTTCGTGAACCGCCGCTCCGAGCATGAGTTGTTCCATCAGGCCTTCGTGATGTTCTGGAAGGACCCGGAATTCCTCAAGCAGATGATGTCGCTGGTGGTGCCGAACATGCGTGCTGGCGCCGCCAGGGACGATAAGGAATTGTCGCGGCGCATGAGCGAGGTATTCTTCAAGGGCGCCGGCAAACCCAAGCCGATGGAAGAGGCGCAACTTGAGATTGATGCGCGTGACACCTTCAGTGACGAGGAATTGCTGCGGACTAAGGACTTCGAGCAGATGAGTTCAGACGAGATGCGCACCGCGCGGCGGCTGATCGAGCGGCTCCGGTTGCCATTTGAAGAAATCCGTACGCGCCGCTTTGCGCCGGCGCGCCGTGGCGAACGACTCGATCTGCGCGCCATGCTGCGCGAGACCGGCGCGAAAGGAGCTGACCATTTGCGGCCACAATGGCGCAGGCGGGTCTGGCGGCGCCCGCCGATCGTGCTGCTGGTCGATATCTCTGGGTCGATGGACAGTTACGCGCGCGTGTTCCTGCACTTCCTACATGCGCTGTCCAATGACCGCGACCGGGTGCACGCGTTCCTGTTCGGCACGCGGCTTGACAACATCACGCGGGCGCTGCGCAATCGCGACCCCGATGTGGCGCTGGCCAGGATATCCAAGGACGTGACGGACTGGTCGGGTGGCACGCGCATCGGCCAGTGCCTGGCTGAGTTCAACGATAAATGGGCGCGCCGCGTGCTTGGCCAGAACGCGCTGGTGCTGCTGTTCACCGACGGCCTCGATCGTGACGGCGGCGACGGCATCGAGCCGGAAGCGCGCCGGCTCGCTGCCAATTGCCGCCGCCTGGTTTGGCTCAATCCGCTGCT
>JANNSA010000537.1:0-3957 GCA_031402115.1 Hyphomicrobiaceae bacterium
CACAGGCTCGGCGCTTGGGATGAGCAGGGAACCGTTTTTCAACGGCAAGCGCGATGCTCGCCTTGCCCCCCCACCCCGGCCCTCCCCCTCGAGGGGGGAGGGGGCGCTGGGGCGCCGCCCGTGCTTCATCTCGCGGGTGGCGGCGCATGACAACGCTCCCAGCGCCGTCGGCCAAGAAGCTTGGGCTGGTGATTGACCTCGACATCTGCGTCGGCTGTCAGGCATGCGCGACGTCGTGCAAGGAATGGAATACGCAAGGCTGGGCCGGGCCGCTGACCGACGAGGACCCGCATGGCGCCGATCCGCACGGCACTTGGCTGAACCGCATCCATTCCTATGAGATCGGCGAGGGCGCCAGCGGCCAGACCGTGCATTTTCCGCGCTCGTGCCTGCATTGCGAGACGCCGGCATGCGTCACCGTCTGCCCGACCGGGGCGAGCTACAAGCGCGCCGAGGACGGTATCGTGTTGGTCAATCCCGACACCTGCATCGGCTGCAAGCTGTGCTCATGGGCCTGCCCTTATGGCGCGCGCGAATATGATTATTCCGAAGGCGTCATGCGCAAGTGCACGCTGTGCGTCGACCGCATCTACAACGAGAGCCTCGAGGAGGCCGACCGTGTGCCGGCATGCGTCAAAGCCTGCCCGACTGGCGCCCGCGCCTTCGGTGACCTCGGCGATGCCAGTAGCGCCGTGTCGCTCGCTGTGCTGGCGCGCGGCGGCTATGATCTGATGCCGGAACTCGGCTACAAGCCGGTCAACAAATATCTGCCGCCCCGCCCGCGCGCTGACAAGGCCAAGCCGTCCGTCGCGCCACGCGCAGCGGAGCTGGTGCCGGCGCCGGCGGGCGCGCTCGAATCGCTGTTCGCCTGGGTCGATCGCGCGCTGTCCGAGCCGCGCCGATGAGGATGCTCTTGCCAATGCCCGCTGCAAACGTCGCGCCTGGGCCTGCAGCCAAGCTGCCATCTGGCAAGCTTGGCCGTTTCATCGCAGGCGGCCGCTGACATGCATCCCGCTTATTCCGTCATCCTGTTCACCACGGCGTCAGGCGCTGGCTATGGGCTGCTGATGCTGCTCGGGCTGGCCGGAGCGTTCGGTCTGGTTGAGCCGGCGCCGTTGCTCGGCTGGCTCGGTTACGGGCTGGCCTTCGCCCTGGTCACGGCCGGTTTGCTCGCCTCCACGTCGCATCTTGGCCGGCCGGAGCGGGCGTGGCGGGCGTTCTCGCAATGGCGCACGTCGTGGCTCAGCCGCGAGGGCGTATTGGCCGTTGCGGTGTATCCGGTGGCGGGCATCGCGGCGATTGGCTGGGCGCTGTTTGGCGAAAGTGGCGGCACGCTGCGGCTGGTGCATCTGCTGGCGGTATTGCTGGCCCTGGCGACGGTCTACGCCACCGGCCAGATCTATGCGACACTGACGACGATCCGGCACTGGCATCAACCGACCACCACGCCGGTTTACGTCGCCCTGTCGCTCGCCACCGGCGCGCTGCTGTGGAACGGCCTGCTGATCGCCACGGGCCAAGCTGCGGACGGTTGGAGCCTGCTCACCGTGCTGCTGCTGCTGGTCGCTTACGCGGTGAAGTCGCTGCACTGGCTGCGCGTTGATGCCGAGCCGCGCACCCTGACTCCGGGCGACGCCCTTGGCCTGAAGCATCTCGGCACCGTGCGGCCGCTCGACCCGCCGCATACCCAAGCCAATTTCGTGATGCGCGAGATGGGCTATGTGGTGGCCAGGAAGCACGCCGCGCGGCTGCGGCTGATTGCCCAAGCAGCGCTATTTGGCGCGCCGATCCTGCTGACCCTGCTGACGCTGGCGGCGGTTGGCATGCCGGCCCTGCCGTTGGCCCTGCTGGCCGTGCTGTCGGCCGCGATCGGCGCCTTCGTCGAGCGCTGGTTGTTCTTTGCCGAGGCCCAACACATCGTCACGCTCTATTACGGCGCCAAAGCGGCGTGATGGGCGGCCCTCTACACCCGCACCCGCGACAGCGTTGGATCGTACAGCGCGCCGTCGTGCAGGGTGGCTGGCACGCGGGCGCTGGCGACTTCCAACTCAAACTTGCCGGACTTGAGGAAGTCCTCTGTCACGCCATCCGCCCGGCGAACATAGCCGAGCCCGATGTTGAGGCCGAGCGTGTAGCCCCAGCCGCCGCTGGTCAGGTAGCCGGTTGGCTGGCCGTCGCGCAGGATTGTCTCGCGGCCGGTCAGCACCACCTCGGGGTCTGGATTGGTGAAGGTCATCAACCGCTTGACCAGCGGCTTTTTGGCAGCCTCGACCAGCGCCCGGCGGCCGAGGAAGGCTCGCGGCCCTTTCAGCTTCACCGCAAAGCCGAGGCCGGCCTCAAACGGCGTATCGTTTGGCGTGATGTCCGAGCCCCAGGCGCGATAGGCCTTCTCCAGCCGCAGCGACTCAATCGCCCGGTAGCCACACAGCGCCAGTCCATGCGGCTCACCGACCGCCGATAGCACCGCGAACACCGTCGCCAGGCCGGATTTGGGGATATGCATCTCCCAGCCCAGCTCGCCGACATAGGTGACGCGCAAGGCTCGCGCCGGCACCATGGCGATTTCAATGTCCCGCACCGTGGCGAACGGGAAGCCAGTCAGTGACAAGTCGGCCCGCGTCACAGCGCCGAGCACGTCGCGCGCCTTCGGACCGAACAGCGACAGCACGCCCCAGTCCTCGGTAACGTCGGTCAAGGTCACGTCGCAACCGACCGGGATGTGGCTCTTGATCCAGGCGAAGTCGTGGGTGCGGAAGCCAGTGCCCGTGACGATGTAATAGTGCTCCGGCGCCAGCCTTGTCGCGGTCAGATCGCACTCGATGCCACCGCGTGAATTGAGCAGCTGCGTGTACCAGATGTTTCCAACATTGCCGGTGCAGTCGTTGGCGCAGATCCACGCCAGCGCGGTCTCGGCGCCAGGGCCTTTCAGCTCGAACTTGGCGAACGATGATTGATCAATCAGGCCTACGCGCTCGCGGATCGCCTGGTGTTCGCCGCCAACCGCGTCGAACCAGTTCTGGCGGCCCATGGCATAGACATCGTGGTTGATGTCGCCCTTGCGCGCGAACCAGTTCGGCCGCTCCCAGCCCAGCTTGGAGCCGAACACGGCGCCGGCCGACTTCAACTTTTCGTACAGCGGCGACGTCAGCCGGGAGCGTGCTGACGTGTATTCCTCGTGCGGGAACACGATCGCATAATGCTTGCCGTAGGCCTCCGTGGTGCGCGTGCGGGTGAAGCCGTCATCAGCGTGCACACCGCCGAAGCGGCGGATATCAGCAACCCACAGGTCCATCGGCTGCTCGCCTGCCGACACCCATTGTGCCAGCGCCATGCCGGCGCCGCCTGCAGAAGCAATGCCAAACGCGTTGAAGCCGCAGCCGACGAAGAAGTTCTTCAGCTCCGGCGCCTCGCCCAGGATGAAATTACCATCCGGCGTAAAGCTCTCCGGGCCGTTGATCAGCTGTTTGATGCCCGCCGTCGCCAGTGCCGGCACGCGGCCGAGCGAGGCTTGCATGATCTGCTCGAAATGGTCCCAGTTGGATTCCAGCAGCTGGAACTCAAACGGCCCTTCGGGATGTTCCCAGGCAATCGGGTTCGGCTCGTAGCCGCCCATGACGAGGCCGCCGACCTCTTCCTTGTAATAGCAGAGCCGGTCGGGATCGCGCAGCGTCGGCAGATTGGCCGGCACGCCCTCGATCTTTTCGGTGACGAGGTATTGATGCGCCATGGGAACGATGGGGACGTTCACCCCTGCGAGGGCAGCAACCTCGGGCGTGTACATTCCGCATGCGGCCACTACTGCGTCTGCCTCGACCTCGCCGTGATATGTCCGAACCCCGGTGCATCGGCCGTTGCGCAGCAACACACCGGTGACCCTGACCCCTTGGGCGATCCGGACGCCCCGTCGGCGGGAGGCAGCTGCGAACGAGTAGGTCAACCCACTTGGGTCGAGGTGGC
>JANNSA010000538.1:0-6309 GCA_031402115.1 Hyphomicrobiaceae bacterium
GCGCATCCGTTCCCGTTCATTCCGTCGCTCGGGTTCACGGTGGTGCTCGATCTGCAGCATGTTGCCAGCAAAGAGCCGCTGGTGGCCTTGCTGCCAGTGCCGCCGCGCATCCGCCGCTTCATTCGGCTGCCGAAAGCTGAAAGCGCCGAAGCCCGCCGCGAAATCCGCTTCATCCCGATTGAAACCGTATTTGGGCTGTTTGCCAGCCGCCTGTTCAGCACCCACAAGCTGATCGGCCACGGCGCCTTCCGGGTGCTGCGCGATACCGATTTTGAATTGGAGGAAGAAGCCGAAGATCTGATCCGCAAGGTCGAAGCCAGCGCCCTCAACCGCCGCCGCACCGGCGCCGTGATCCGGCTTGAGGTTGACGCGACCATGTCGGCGCAATTGCAGAAGTTCGTCACCCAGCAACTGCATATGCGGCCAGCTGACGTCTACATTCAGTCCGGCCTGCTCGGTCTGGTCGACGTCAAGAACCTGATCGCTGATGACCGTCCGGAACTGCTGTTCCCAGCGTTCAACATCCGCTTCCCCGAGCGCATCCGTGAGCACAATGGCGACTGCTTCGCGGCCATCCGCAAGAAGGACATCGTCGTCCATCACCCGTATGAATCGTTCGATGTTGTGCTGCAGTTCCTAAAGCAGGCGGTCGATGACCCGGACGTGCTGGCGATCAAATGGGCGCTGTACCGGACGTCCAGCGATAGCCCGATTATCCAGCTGCTCAAGGAAGCCGTCAGTTCCGGCAAGGCCGTGACGGCCGTCGTCGAGTTGAAGGCCCGGTTTGACGAACTCGCCAACATCCAGTGGGCGCGCGAGCTGGAAAAGGCTGGCGTGCACGTGGTCTACGGTTTCCTGGAATTGAAGACGCACGCCAAGCTGGCAATGGTTGTCCGGCGCGAGCACGGCAAGTTGGTGACCTATTGCCACATTGGCACTGGCAATTATCACCCGGTGACGGCGCGCATTTACACCGATCTGTCGTTTTTCACCGCCAACCCGGTCTATGGCCGTGATCTAGCGCGGATGTTCAACTTCGTGACGGGCTACGCCGAACCGACCAATCTGGAAGCCCTGGCAGCGTCGCCCGGCGGTATCCGCGCCCGAATTGTGCAGCATATCGACGAAGAGATCGCTCACGCCAAGGCCGGGCAACCCGCCGCGATCTGGATGAAAATGAACTCGCTGGTTGATCCCGGCATCATCGATGCCCTCTATGATGCCAGTGCGGCCGGCGTCCAAATTGATCTGATCGTGCGCGGCATCTGCTGCTTGCGGCCCGGCATCCCGGGTCTAAGCGACACCATCCGTGCCAAGAGCCTGGTTGGCCGGTTCCTCGAGCATGGTCGCATCTTCTGCTTCGGTGCCGGTCACGGACTACCGTCGCGCAAGGCCCTGGTTTACATTTCTTCAGCCGATATGATGCAAAGGAACCTCGATCGTCGCGTGGAGGCGCTGACACCGATACGCAATAAGACCGTGCACGAGCAGATCCTCGACCAAATCATGGTTGCGAATTTGCGCGACAACCAGCAGAGCTGGCGCATCCTGGCTGATGGCCGGTCGGAACGGATTAGCCCGGCCGATGGCGAAGACAAGTTTAACGCGCATGACTACTTCATGAACAATCCCAGCCTGTCAGGGCGGGGCGACGCACTGGAACAACACAAGCCGCCGCGTGTTACCTTAGTCGAGCGGCATTCATAGCGGGGCATTGAGACCAAGAGTGACGAAGCAGGGTTCAGGAAACAGCTTACCCTCCGTCGCCGCCCAAGGGAGGTTACTCCGGCAGTCCCCGGTGGCCGTGATCGATATTGGCTCCAACTCCGTGCGTTTGTTGGTCTATGAGGGCGCTTCGCGCAGCCCGACCCCCTTGTTCAATGAAAAAGTGATGTGCGGACTTGGCCGTTCGGTCGCGGCTAACGGCCGGATCGATGGCGAAGGCGCCGCGCGCGCGCTGGCCGCGCTGGGCCGCTTCCGGCGCATCGCCGAACAACTGGACGCCGGCAAACCGTGGATCATGGCCACTGCTGCGGTGCGTGAAGCGGAAAACGGCGCCGCCTTTGTCGCACAGGTCGAGGCGGTATGCGGCGCGCGCGTGATGCTTTTGTCCGGTCCGCGCGAAGGTGAGATGGCGGGCGCCGGCATCATGGCCGGGTTCGAGCGGCCAGACGGCATCGGCGGTGACCTCGGCGGCGGCAGCCTGGAACTGGTGGAGGTTCCAGGTGAACGGTCACGCCACTCGGTCACTCTGCCGCTCGGCGGCCTGAAACTGGCGCAACGCGTCGGCAATGATCTCGGTAAGGCCGAAAAGCTCATCGACCAGGATCTGCAGACGGTGCCGTGGATCACGCAAGGCGCGGGACGTGATTTCTTCGCGGTCGGTGGTACGTGGCGCGCGCTGGCCAAGCTGCACATCGCTGAGACTGGCCATCCGCTCAACATCACCCACGCTTATGCGATCGAGCGCGATGCTGCGATCAGCTATTGCGATCTGATCGTGCGTGGCAAACGGGCGCGCGAATCCGCTTCCGACAGCCGCCGTGACGTGCTGCCGCTCGGAGCGCTGGTGTTAAAGCGCGTGCTCGAACGCATCAAGCCAAAGCAGCTGGTGTTCTCGGCTTTCGGCATCCGCGAGGGGCTATTGTATACCTTGCAATCGCGCACCGAGCAGGTCCGCGATCCGCTGCTGGCGTTCTGCGAGGACTACGCGTTGTTGCGTTCGCGGTCGCCGGCGCACGCCGCCGAACTGTGCAGGTGGACCGACGTGCTGTTTGAGCCGCCGGGCCCCGTTGAAACCGTGCTTGAACGCCGGCTGCGGCACGCCGCCTGCATCTTGTCGGATTGTGCCTGGCGCGCGCATCCGGACTATCGCGGCGAGCAGGCGCTCAACACCATTACGCATTCGGCCCTGATCGGCGTCGATCATCCGGGTCGTGCCTTTATCGCGCTGGCTGTGTACTGCCGTCACGCCCGCGATGCCGGCCAAAGCGGGCTCGGCAGCAAACTACTGACCTTGTTGTCGAAGCCCGACATCAAGCGCGCCCGCATGATCGGTGCTGCAATCCGGGTCGCGCACATGCTGTCAGTTGGCGCCGCCGGGTTGATCCCGCGCGTGCAGCCTAGTTTCGATGGCGGCAAGCTGGTGATCAGTTTGCCGCCGGACCTCATGGTGCTCGACGGCGAACGCTTTCGCAAGCGCATGGCCGTGCTCGCCGAACTTTTCGGCATGGTGCCCGAAGTGCGTGTTTAGGCGCCGGCGGGCTTGCGGCTGGCGATGACGGCGCGGTGCGGACTGGCGGGATAGCAGCCGAGCACGCGCACTTCGGTCGAGAAGAATGACAACTCCTCAAGTGCCAACTGCACCGGGCGATCAGCGGGGTGGCCTTCGATATCGGCATAGAACATGGTCGCCGAGAAGGTGCCGTCCTCCATATAGGATTCCAGCTTGGTCATGTTAACGCCGTTGGTGGCGAAGCCGCCCATTGCCTTGTAGAGGGCCGCTGGTACGTTGCGGACGCGGAACACGAAGGTCGTGACCACCGGGCCATTATTGGGCAACGCATCGTCCGGCTCGCGCGCCAGGATGACGAAGCGCGTAGTGTTGTGCGCCTCATCTTCAACATCGCGCGCCAGGATATCCAGCCCATAGGTGGCGGCGGCGAGTGGGGGAGCCAGGGCGGCGCGACTCGGTATTGCCCACTCCGACACCTCGCGCGCCGCACCGGCCGTGTCACCGGTGATGTGCGCCGTGAGTTTGTGCTTGCGAATGATCTTGCGGCACTGTCCGAGGGCATGCACGTGGCTGTAGACGTCCGTGACCTGATCGATTGCCGTGCCCTTGAGACCCATCAGGTGAAAGCGGATGCGCATGAAATGTTCGCCGACGATGTACAACCCGGCATTCGGCAGCAGGTGATGGATGTCGGCGACGCGGCCGGCCACCGTATTCTCGATCGCGATCATGCCGAACTCGGCCTCGCCAGACTTCACTGCGCCCAAGGCATCCTCAAACGTGGCGCAGGCGACGGGGGTGCTGCCAGGAAACACCTCAAGTGCCGCAATGTGCGAGTTGGCCCCTGGCTCGCCCTGATAGGTGACGCGAGGGCTGACTTGGGCGATCGTCGGCGGCTTAGGGCGGTTCGGCATGGGAAAGGTTCTCGTTCTCGCGGGATTCGCCAGGGACGTGCTGCGGTTGTCGGAAAAGTTGCGGTCAGCCGGCCAGTTCGCGGCGGGCGCGTTCAAGATCGGCGGGCGTATCGACACCAAGCGGAATGGTATCGACGATCGCCACGTCAATGCGCATGCCATCTTCCAGCGCGCGCAGCTGCTCCAGCTTCTCGCGCTGCTCGAGATGGCTGGGCGGCAGGCTGACGAAGCGCTCCAGGGTTTGCCGACGATAGGCGTAGATGCCGATGTGATGGTACAACGGGCCGTCGCCATACGGTGCGGTCGAGCGCGTGAAATATAGCGCGCGTAGGCGATTTTCGGCGCCTTTGACCGGTGTGCCGACCACTTTGACGACGTGCGCTGCGGTGCGGTCCGCATCGTCCTTGATCTCGGCGGCCAGGGTGACAATGTCAGGACCCCGTTCAGCGCCCCCCCGGTCAGCCCCCTTGCCCGACAACGGCGCTAGACAGGCGCCAATCAGCCTAGGCTCCAGCGTCGGCAGATCGCCCTGCAGGTTAACGACGATTTCCACATCGCCCTCCGGATCAAGCGTCGACACCACCTCGTAAACGCGGTCGGAACCGCTTGGATGATCGGCGCGGGTCATCACCGCCTCGCCGCCGGCCTTCTGAATTGCCGCGACGATTTCCTGGCTATCAGTCGCAACAACAACACGTCCGGTGGCGGCTTCCATAGCGCGCCGCCAGACATGCACGATCATCGGCTGACCAGCGATTTCGGCGAGCGGTTTGCCCGGTAACCGTGTGGCGGCCATGCGGGCGGGAATGACAATCAGGGTTTGCGGCACGGGGAAAAGCCTTCCGGTGATGCATCAGGTCGCATGGCGGCAGGTCGTAATTCGAGTACCTACCAGTGGCAAGCGCTGGCGTACGAAGCCGTAGGCGCGCGTCTTCTTGGCTGTGATGCGCCTTCGTGATTGCCGGTGTCGAGGCATTGTTCGCCACGAGAGCAATCCGAGCGCGCATCCCAGGGCAAACACCGACCGGGACGATCTGCACCATGGGCTCAGGAACCTTCAATAAATGGACGGGCGCGGTGCTGTCGGCACTGCTCGTACTGTTTGGTGGCCGCGAACTGATCAACCATTTTTCCCACTCCAGTCCGCCAGCCAAGCCCGGGTTCGAGGTGGCGGCGATGGAAGAAGCGAGCGGCAAGGTTGAGCCGGCCGTGGCTGACACGCCCGATCCACCCGTGGCTGGTTTGCTGAAAGTTGCTGATGCAGGTGTCGGCGAGGGGTTGGTCAAGGCCTGCAAGGCCTGCCACAGCTTCGACAAAGGCGGCGCCAACAAGATCGGTCCGCACCTGTGGGGCGTCGTCAATCGTACGCTCGGCGCCGCCGAGGGCTTTGCCTATTCAGCGTCCTTGAAGACGAAGGGCGGCGCCTGGGACTATGATGCGCTTTACCAGTTTCTGAAGAATCCCAAGGTCTACATCCAGGGCACCAAAATGAACTATGCCGGGATGCGCAAGCCCGAGGACCGGGCGGCGGTGATCGCTTACCTGCGCAATCTGGCCGACACGCCGACGCCACTACCGTGAGATGTCGCCCTTGCGGAACAGGCTCTTGCCGGAAACTTGATCGTCATGAAGGCCGTGTGGAACACAATCCACGCGGCCTTTTGGTTTTCTCTGACAAAGATTTAACTAGGGTTTGGCGCCGCAGCTTCGCATGCTGATGGCAGTGCGGCCTGAAGACTGCAGATTGCAGGTCGCATGGGGTGGATGAACGGGAGGTCGGCTTGGTGCGGATGTATGGGTCGGTGATGGCGCGATCGCTTGGAGTGGTTGTGGCGCTGGTCGGCGCAACCTTGGCAGCTATCCCACCGGCTAGCGCTCAGGAACCGGTCTGGCAAACCGGCCTGTCGCTGGTCGACAAGCCGAAATACGGAGCCGATTTCACGCACTTCCAGTGGGTCAATCCGGCCGCGCCCAAGGGCGGCAGTGTCACGCTGGCTGATATCGGCGGCTTCGATACGCTCAATCAGTTTCCGACCGGCGCCAATGTCGGTCCAGGCATCGGTTTGATCTATGATCAGTTGATGGTTGGCAGCCCCGACGAACCGTCGACGGAGTACGGCCAGATTGCCGAAGCGGTTTCCCATCCCGCTCAACGATCCG
>JANNSA010000539.1:0-5377 GCA_031402115.1 Hyphomicrobiaceae bacterium
AAGGACGGCACCCTGACCGGCCTTACATGGCAGCCTGACGGGACGGCCACCGACAACTGTGCGGAGGGCGGTGGGGTGGCGTGCACCGAGAGCAGCGACTCGGAAAACCTGAATTTGAGCATCTCGACGAGCACCAACAACACCCAGTCGGATCACAGCTTTGGCCCGAACATCCTGGGCCTGACGGCTTTCGGCATCAATGCGTCGGGGTTGACGGCGGGCGACTGGACCTTGTCGTTGCGCGGCTTCGTGTCAACCAACCTGACGCGTCAGGCAGTGCCAGAGCCCGGTGGCCTCGCGCTCTTGGGCATCGCGCTGGCCGGCATGGGTTTTGTTGGCCGTCGCCGGGCCCTGAAGAAGTAATTCGGCTTCAACCCCGAGCGCAAAGGCGCGGCATCTGCCGCGCCTTTTGCATTGCGCTGCGAAAGTCACCGGCTCTCGCCTTCGTGACCGACGACGCATGGAGCCCCCTGATGCCGGGTCCTTGCCCCGCCGCATCGCGTCAGCGGCCCGGTATGCTTCGTTCCCGTGTGGTGCCGGCCCGGCACGAACTGAAGGTCCTCTCCCATGCAATCGACTCGCTCGCAGCGCGCGTGTGCCCTCCTGGGGTCGCTCTTTCTCGCCATCCTCATTGCCGGCTGCCAGGGCACGGAAAGCAGCGCTGACGAGCACATCGCGAAAGCCAAGGCGTTCATGGCCGCTGGAGACTTGCGCCCAGCCACCATCGAATTGGCCAACGCAATCCAAAGCAAGGACTCTGCCGAGGCCCGCGTGCTGCGGGCGCGGATCGCATTGGACCTCGGCGACGGGGTGGCCGCCGAGAAGGAAATCCGGCGCGCCATCGACTTGGGTGCTGCTGGCGATGAACTGCTGCCGCAGTTGATCGAGTCGCTCGTGATGCAGTCCAAGTCGGACATGGCGCTGCGTGAGTCCGATGCGCTGCCCGATACCTTGACGCCCAAGGCCAAGGCGGCCGTCCTCGGGTTGCGCGGGCAGGCGCTCATCCTCCTGCAGCGTTTCGACCTGGCACGCGCTCAACTCGATGCCGGGCTCCAGACCGACGCGTCATCGCCGCAGGTCCTCGTGGGCTTGGTGGCGATCAACGGCGTGCAGCGCAGGTTCGACGAGGCTGCGCGCTGGGCGGCTCAGGGCATCGAAAGGAACCCGGATTCGGCCGCTCTGTGGTCCGCGCGCGGCGATGTCGAACTGCGCCGCAACGACCCCGCGGCGGCAGAGCAGTCGTTCTCGAAGGCAATTGCGCTGCGCAAGTTCCCGACGCTCGATCGAGCCCGGCGCGCTTTCCTCTACCTTCGACAGAACAAGGTCGACGCGGCCAAGGAGGACATCAAGGTCCTGAAGGCCGAAGGGTTTGCGAAGCATCCGCTCGTGAACCATATCGACGGCCGCTTGCTGTTCGCTGCGAAGCGGTACAGCGAGGCCGCTGTCGCGTTCGAGCAGTCGCATGCCGAGGCCCCGAATTTCCTGCCCAATCGCTTCTACCTCGCCGCTTCCTACCACCTGCTCGGTGAGCAGGAGAGGGCCTTGCTGCACGCCAAGTTCATCCAGGGAATCGCGCCTCACAACAGGTCGGCCAACGAGTTGCTGGGCGGTATCCAGCTGAGTCGAGGGAGCCTGATCGAAGGCCGGCGGCTGCTCGAGGGTGTGCTGAAGGCCGATCCGGCCAACGCCCAGGTCTTGCGTTTGTTGGGCGGCGCGGCGCTGATCGAGGGCGACGGGCCCCGCGGTGTCGAGTACTTCACCAAACTCGCCGCAGCGTCCCCTAGCTCGGAACAGGCGAAGAGGGACTTGGTCACGGCACGGCTGTTCGCCGGCATGCCAGTGCAGGGAACCGAGGCGCTGATGAGCGAATACGACCGTTCGCTGCTCCTGGCGCTCGAAGCCTTGCGCGACAAGAAGGCGCAACCGGCGCTGCAGATGGCGACGAAGTTGGCCGCCGACCACCCCGACAAGGTCGATCCGCTTCAGGTCAAGGCCGCGGCGTTGATGCTTTCCGGCCAGTTCAAGCAGGCCAAAGCGGAACTCGATCGAGCCGTCAAGCTCGCCCCCGGCGATCTTTCGGTCACCAAGAACCTGGCCAAGCTCGAACTCGCCGGCGGCAATGTCGATCGAGCCAAGACCTTGGTCGCACCGATCGCCAGCGCCAACCCGAAAGACGAGGACGCGGCCTTGCTCCTGGTCTCGATCGAGAGGCGGCTGAACAACCGGCAGGCAGCGACGGGGGTGCTCGAGCGGGTCGTCCAGGCCAACCCCGACGCGTTGATCGCGCGCGGAACGCTTGCGGCGGAGCATTTGAGCGCCGGCCAGTTTCGCAAGGTGCTGGAGTTGACCCAAGGCCTGACCGACGACCAGTTCAAGCGCCGGCCCGACCTGCTCGAACTGAGAGGCAAGGCCTTGATGATGGGCGGCGATGCGAAGGCAGCGGTGCACAGTTTCGAGCAATGGTCGAAGCTCGACCCGGGGGCGGCCGCGGCCGGTTTCTATCTGGCCGAAGCTCGGGCCATGAGCGGCGACTATGCCGGCGCGCAGGCGTCCCTGGACCCCGCTCTGAAGCGCGCGCCGCGCCATTTGCCATCGCGGATCACCGAGGTCAAGCTGCTCGTGTATCGGCAGCGCATCCCCGAGGCCACGAAAGCACTGGCTCGATTGCGCAAGGACTTCGGCGATCAGAACGAGGTGCGCGCACTCGAAGGCTGGTTCGCCCTGGGTACGGGTCGATTCGCAGACGCGGAAAGCGCTTTGACTGCTGCCTACGCCAAGAAGCCCGATCGCGATCTGGCGATCCTGTTGTCCAAGACCAAGCTCGCGATGGGCAAGAGCGACGACGCCTTGGCGGCTGCGCGGGCGTGGCAGAAAACCCGACCCGACGACTTGGCGATTTCGATGTTTGTTGCCGGTACGCTGCTCGGGCTGAAGCGCGACGAGGACGCGCGGCTCGAATACGCGGCCATCGTCCAGCGCAATCCGGACTACGTGCCGGCGCTGAACAACCTGGCTTGGTTGGGACGCGACAAGGATCCGGCCCAGTCGATCAAGCATGCCGAACACGCGATGCTGGTGGCGCCACGCGATCCGACCGTCAAGGACACGCTCGCCACGCTGGTGGGCAAGCGCGGCGACTGGGCGCGGGCCACGGATCTGCTGCGCGCGGCGGTGGCCCTGGCGCCCAACGAACCGAAGTACCGGCTGCGCCTCACGCAGTCCCTGCTTGCGCAGCAGCGCGACGACGACGCGCGAGCCGTCGTCGCAGAATTGAACAAGCTGGCGCCCGGCAGCGAGGCCGCGAAGCAGGCGCAACAAATGCTCGCTGGCGCCAGTGCGCCCGGGCGGTAGGCGCCGCCTTCGTCATCGTCCTGGGATTGGCCAAGACGGTAGACGCAGTTCCAACCAGGCACCCGACTAATGCAGTGGCTCTTGCTGTTCGTGGCGATCATTGCCGAAGTAGTCGCCACGTCCCTGCTCAAATCCACCGAGGGCTTCACCCGCCTTTGGCCTTCAGCGGTCGTGATCGTTTGCTACGAAACCGCCTTCATCCTGCTGTCGATCAGCATGAAGACCATCCCGGTTGGCATCGTGTACGCCGTTTGGTCGGGCGTCGGCGTGGCACTGATCACCCTGGTGGCCTGGGTTTTCCTGGGGCAAGTGCTGGATGCCGCGGGGCTGGCGGGGCTGGCGCTGATCGTTGGCGGCGTGGTCGTGATCAACGCCTTCTCCAAGTCGGTGGTCGACTGATGCCCTGCGCCTGCCGCGGCGCTCCCGGTTCACGGGTCGGCCGCTGACATGGACTGGTTCCTGCTCTTCGTGGCCATCGTTGCCGAGGTCATTGCAACCTCGGCGCTCAAGCTGGCCAAGGGTTTCACCAGGCTATGGCCGTCGGTGATCGTGGTCTCCTGCTACTCCCTCGCGCTCTATCTGCTGTCCCTGACGCTGGAGACGATTCCGGTCGGCGTCGTGTACGCCATCTGGTCCGGCTCGGGGGTTGCACTGATCACCTTGGTGGGCCGCTATTACTTCGGGCAGATGCTCGACCGGCCGGCGCTGGTCGGCATCGGCATGATCGTGTCTGGGGTGCTCGTACTTCAGTTCTCCGCGACGTCGGTGGTTCGGTAGGCACAGTGTGGGCTCCATGGCGCCGACCCAGCTGCCGTTCGGAACCGCCATTGCTGGCCGCCAGGAAGGTGTCCCGGCGGAAGCCGAATATCACTGGCCCCGTATTGAGGCGTGCACAAAACTCACAAATCTGGCTGATGCCGACTCAGGCGCATGGGTCTGCAACCGCTGGACGGGTTCCGATCGCGTGCTAGCTGGCTTGAGCAGTAACTGCGAAACCATGTCTTGCAGCGAGCGGACGCCCAGTCGGTCACCGCGCAAGGCAAGGCCAGCATTCGCCGCGACGATGGCTTCCATGTTGAGAAACTGGTCCATGTTGCTGGCGATGCCGAGTACCGGTGCGCCTGCCAGCAAGGCCTGGTAGCTGGTGAGGCTGCCGCCATTGCACACCACCAGATGCGAGCGTGCTGCCGCTTCAGTGCCCGGTAGGTAGTCGGCAGTGAAGACGTTGGTGCCGGTTTTTGCAGGCGGCGGCGCGCCAGCCATTGAGGCGATCACGGTCAGTGGCATCTCGGCAAGTGCGCCAATGACAGTCGCCGTCAGCCTCCGCGGGCCCGAGCTGCCCAGCGTCAGGTAGATCACCGGGCGGCCATCGTCAGGCAGTGCGTTCCACCAAGGCGGTGGCGGCACTGGCGGTGACCAGACGATCGGACCCAGGAACTGATGGTTCGACGGCAGCGGTTCGGTGGGAAACATCCCCGGCACGTCCGCATACAGCGTGTGATCGGCATCGGTGTAGATCCGACGCAGGTCATCGCCGAGCTCATCGAGGCCGTGCTCGCGGCGCAGGCGGTTGAGCGGTTTGCAATGCTGCTTGAATGCGATCGGGCGGGCCAGCTTGAACAGCGCGGCCGCCAATGGCAGCGGTAGCAGCCGCGTAATCGGCAAGACGGGCAGCGGATAGGCCTTGCGCGCGATGTAAGGGCTCCAGTAGGCGTTGGTGACGGTGGCATAGGGCACGCCGGCCAAACGGGCGCTGACGGACAAGGAAAGCCGGAAGTCGCCGACGATCAGGGCGGGCTTCACGCTTTCGATCAAGCGCAAATCCTCGGCAACGTAGTCGCGCAGGGTCTGCAGGTCGTACACCGGGCTGCCACGGGCCAATGCGCGCAGGAATTGTTCGCTGGGAATGCTGCTCAGCGGCACGGTCTGCCAGGGTTCGGTTTCGTAGAAGCGCCGATAGCGTGGGCTGCAGGCCATCACCGGCTCCAGCCCGGCGGGCAGGAGAGCGCGTGCGAGCACGATGGGC
>JANNSA010000540.1:0-2065 GCA_031402115.1 Hyphomicrobiaceae bacterium
TTGTGTTTTATCATTATGATTATGTAGTATTTCAAGCCAGTGTTGATGGTGAGTCGTGGGATAACCTCTGTGGAAATCAATCTAAACTTGGATCCTTATTCCAGTTGTACGAAGAACCACTCTACGATGGCAGACAAACACATTGGGTGCTGGAAAATGTAGATCTGAGTTCATACCTCGGTCAAACTATTCAATTACGCTTCTTACTCGTATCCGATGGTTTCGTTCATAAGGATGGATTCTATTTTGACAACTTCGAAGTGATTACGATCAAAGAAGGCACAACCGCTACTACAGATGTGGATGCTGCTGCTTTCTCCGTGTATCCAAATCCGACAGGCAATTCCTTTACAGTCCGTTTGCCGCAATTAGAGAAGCCATCTATCAACGTATACAATTCGCTCGGACGATTGGTCTATTCCACATCTGCAAACGGTGCACTTACACATACTGTCAGTGCGATCTCATGGCCTGAGGGGCTATACCATTATCAGGTTCTTTCTGATAAGGTGCCGGTGCACAGTGGCACGGTGAGTTTGATCCGATAGGTATTTCCATGAACCTGAAGATTGCTGACTGAAGACTGAAGACTGCAAACTGCCCACTGCCTTTCCATAACAATTCACGATATTTGCAGTCTGAAATCATCAATTCTCCTTTGTGATTCCGGAAGCGTATAGTCTTATATAAAAACACACAAGAACATGGCGATTGACACACGTTTTCTCATCAAACTGGGAATCAAGAAATTTAACAACGGGACCTCCACGGGCCTCAAATCTTCAAATTCCAGAAATTATCAACCATCACCCTCTCCCGTCGATGGTAATCTCATAGCTGCAGTCAGTAACACTACGCCAAAGGAATACGAAAAGGTAATCCGCACAGCAGAAGCTGCCTACCAATACTGGCGAACAGTCCCTGCGCCTAAACGTGGAGAAATCGTTCGTCAATACGGAGAAGCCCTACGGAAATATAAAGACCCACTCGGAAGACTGGTATCTTATGAAATGGGCAAGAGTCTGCAAGAAGGTTGGGGCGAAGTGCAGGAGATGATTGACATCTGCGATTTTGCAGTTGGCCTTTCACGCCAGTTGTATGGCCTTACGATGCATTCAGAGCGTAGCCAGCACCGCATGTATGAGCAGTGGCATCCACTCGGCATCGTCGGCGTGATCTCCGCTTTTAATTTTCCGGTGGCTGTTTGGTCATGGAACGCCATGATCGCCATGGTATGCGGCGATGTAGTCGTATGGAAACCTTCCGAAAAAGCACCATTATGCGGCGTAGCCTGCATGAATATTTTTGCTGAAGTGATCAGGGCAAATAAACTTCCCGAAGGAATCATATCACTGATCAACGGTGATTACCGCGTCGGTGAATTACTCACCAACGATACACGTATCCCACTGATCTCCGCTACCGGAAGTACACGCATGGGCAGGATCGTAGGCGCAGCCGTAGCGGCCCGCCTAGGAAGATCGTTACTGGAACTTGGTGGAAACAACGCCATCATTATCACTCCGGAAGCTGATCTTAAAATCGTTCTTACCGGTGCAGTTTTTGGAGCAGTTGGAACCGCAGGACAGCGATGCACATCCACACGCCGACTGATCATTCACCAATCCATTTTCGACAAAGTAACCAGGGCGTTAGTCAAAGCATATAAACAAATTCAAATCGGGAATCCCCTTGATCCCAGAAATCACATGGGTCCACTGATTGATATACAGGCTGTGTATCATTATCAACAGGCTCTTGAAGCTATCAAAACGCAGGGAGGTAAAATGCTGGTACCAGGAGGCGTATTGAAAGGAAGAGGTTATGGCAGCGGTTGTTATGTACTCCCTTGTATCGCTGAGGTGACAAATGACTTGCCGATCGTACAGGCAGAGACCTTTGCACCGATCCTCTATGTGATGTCCTACCGGACACTTGACGAAGCCATCGCCATGCAAAACAATGTACCGCAAGGACTGTCCTCTGCCATCATGACGAATAATATGCGGGAAGCCGAACAGTTTCTTTCAGCAGGTGGTTCTGATTGTGGTATCGCCAATGTCAA
>JANNSA010000541.1:0-6606 GCA_031402115.1 Hyphomicrobiaceae bacterium
GGCACCGGGCTCGCCACCGTCGCCCTCGGGCTGCTGGCTTACGAACTGGCGGGTGCGAACGCCGGTGCCGTTCTTGGCACGGCACTCGCCATCAAGATGATCGCCTATGTCGGTGTGGCACCGATTGCGGCCGCCTTTGCCGAGCAACTGCCGCGCCGCGCGATGCTCGTCGCGCTCGACCTGGTCCGCGCCGCCGTCGCGCTGCTGCTGCCCTTCGTGACCGAGATCTGGCAAGTTTATGTGCTGATATTCGTGCTGCAATCGGCATCCGCCGGCTTCACACCGACCTTCCAGGCGACGATCCCTGACGTATTGCCGGACGAAAAGGACTATACGCGCGCGCTATCGCTATCCCGGCTTGCCTACGATTTGGAGAGTCTTGTCAGCCCAATGCTGGCAGCGGCCCTGCTCACCGTGCTGTCATTCCACGATCTATTCGCCGGGACCGTTATCGGCTTTCTCGTCTCCGCCGCGCTGGTCATGTCGGTCGCCCTCCCTAGCTCAAAGGCGACGGCGCCGCGCGGCATCTATGACCGCACCACGCGCGGCCTGCGCATCTATCTGGCGACGCCGCGCCTGCGCGGACTGCTCGCCATCAACATGGCGGTGGCGGCTGCGGGCGCGCTCGTTATCGTCAATACGGTCGTCTACGTCCAAGCGGTCTTCGGCCTTGGCCAGAGCGACACCGCCCTTGCGCTCGCGGCCTTTGGCGGCGGCTCCATGCTGGTAGCGTTGACGCTGCCACAGGTCCTCGATCGCATACCAGACCGGACGGCGATGCTGGCAGGTGCCGCAGCCTTGGCGGCCGCCACGCTCGCGGCGGCCGCGATCCCGAGCTATGGCTGGCTCCTGCCGCTATGGTTCGTGATCGGCGCGGGTTATTCGATGGCACAGACCCCATCGGGACGGCTGCTGCGACGCTCCGCTCATCCGGAGGACCGTCCAGCGCTGTTCGCCGCCCAGTTCGCGCTCTCCCATGCCTGCTGGCTGATCACCTATCCGCTCGCTGGCTTGGCCGGCGCTACCTTCGGCCTGCCGGCGACGTCCATCATCCTGGCACTCATCGCCGGCGCTGCCGTCGCGGCTGCTGCATGGCTGTGGCCCGCCGCCGACCCAGAAATTGTCGAACATTCCCACGAGGGCTTACCCGGCAGTCATCCGCACTGGAAAGAGGGATCCGTCCTGGCCGGCCCGAACGGTCACGCGCATGCCTTTGTCATCGACGATCTTCACAGCTCATGGCCACATGCGCGTTAAGGCGGGCAGACTGGCCTTTGCTGCCTAACGGATGATCTCACCTCCTTGAGCGTTTTTCGATGATCGGTTTGTTCCAGGATCTCGTCGCCATCCAGCGCGAGATTTATCAGAGCTTCGCCGACCGCATTGGCGCCTTCGCGCAAACCGGCGACTGGACGCTGCTAGCGACTTACCTACCTATGGGAATCGTGTTCGGTGCAGCGCATGCACTAACGCCCGGCCACAGCAAATTGGTGCTGGCAGCCTATGTCACGGGCTCTACGGCAAACGTGCCGCGCGGACTGGCCGTGTCGCTGATATTGTCTTTCGTCCATGTCGGGATGTCCGTGCTGATTGCGCTGTTTTCGCTCCCACTCGTTTCCGTAGCGCTCAGCAGTGTCGGCCGCGCGCCGATGCTCGAAGACATCAGTCGCGGACTGCTCGGCGTCATTGGAATCTGGATGTTGTGGCAGGCGTTCCGCAGGACCAGCCACGATCATGCGCGCGAGGGGGCGCTTGTCGGCTTCCTGGCCGGCCTGATTCCATGCCCGCTAACGCTCTTTGTCATGACGTTCGCAATCGGGCGAAACGTGCCGCATGCCGGAATCGCTTTTGCGGCCGTCATGATGATCGGTGTGGCGCTGGTCCTGTCAACCGTCGCGCTGGCAGCGGTCGTCTTCCGGCAGCAATTGCTGCGACTCATGCACAATCGGCCCATCACAATCGATGTGGTGACCCGGGTGATCCAATTCATCGCCGGGTCGTTTCTGTTGCTCGTGGCATGGAACGTGATTGCGTCGGGATAGCAGTCGCGGGTCGCCCCGTGGGCGGCACCCAGATACGCCCAAATGCGTCCCGTCGTGCCGCCGCGAGATCCTAAGAAGCTGCCCTCGTGGAAATCACCTAAAGGCAACTCGTCCTCATCTGCTCGACTTCCGCAAGGGATGCACGGACCATTGTGCTATGCATCCTCCGAGTAATCGCCTTAGGCAGCTATCTGGCCCCTAGCGGACTGCAAGCTGACCCACTACCCGCTCGACGGGTCATTTTGCCGGTTGCCCGCGACTATGCCATAAGGGTGCAACGGTCCCGTAGCTCAGCGGATAGAGCATCCGCCTTCTAAGCGGAGGGTCGCAGGTTCGAGCCCTGCCGGGATCGCCATCAGATCTTCTGCCCGGTCTTGGCCCAGTCGGCCATAAAGGTGGCGATGCCCTTGTCGGTGAGCGGGTGCTTGACCAGTTCGCGCAAGGTCGATGGCGGGATGGTGGCGACGTCGGAGCCCGCCAGCGCCGCCAGCTTGACGTGGTTGATGGTGCGGATCGAAGCGGCCAGGATTTCCGTCTCGAAGAAATAATTGTCGTAGATGGTACGGATTTCGCTGATCAGCTCCATGCCGTCGATGCCCATGTCGTCGAGCCGGCCGATGAACGGCGAGATGAACGTGGCGCCAGCCTTAGCTGCCAGCAACGCCTGCACCGCCGAGAAGCACAGTGTAACGTTGACGCCGATGTTCTCACCCGACAGTGCCTTGCAAGCCTTCAGGCCATCCATCGTCAATGGCACCTTGACACAGACATTGTCAGCGATCTTGGCGAGGATTTTGCCTTCGCGGATCATGCCCTCGGCATCCAGCGCCGTCACTTCGGC
Source organism: Hyphomicrobiaceae bacterium (assembly GCA_031402115.1). Classification (GTDB taxonomy): domain Bacteria; phylum Pseudomonadota; class Alphaproteobacteria; order Rhizobiales; family Hyphomicrobiaceae; genus JANNSA01. Next base: position 2,884 of record JANNSA010000541.1, read on the forward strand.
GCTGACCGGACCCGTGACAGCGGCGCAGATTTCCTTGATGACTTCCTTGAAGTCGCGGCCTGATTTCATGATCAGCGACGGATTGGTCGTGACGCCGTCAAGCAGCCCGGTTGCCGCGAGATCCTTGATCTCTTTGATGTCGGCCGTGTCCACAAAGAACTTCATGGCTGTGTTTCCTGCCCTGTTCTGTCCACCGGACGCCGCTAGGGTCGCCAGCATGGCTCACAATGATTCGCCACCTGACTCACTCGATAGCCTCTTCGCGCCCCAGGGTACAGGAGCCTTGGACGCCGCCCTGCCGCGCCGCAGGTGCATTCCGGTGCTGTTGCCGGTCGCGCTCGACGCCACCTACGACTATGTGCTGCCGGACGGTATCGAAGCTGAGCCGGGCGCCTTCGTTACCGTGCCGTTCGGCCGCCAGGAGCGACTGGGCGTGGTCTGGGACGCGGTGCCGGACGATGAAGCCGATAGCATCCCAGAGCGCAAGCTCAAGGCCGTCACCAGCCGGCTCGACCTGCCACCGCTGCCCGCCCTCAGCCGCAAGTTCGTGGATTGGATCGCGCGCTACACACTGTCGCCGCGCGGCATGGTGCTGCGCCTGATGATGGGCGCGGCCTCGGCCTTCGAGCCCGAGCCGCCGCGCTTTGGCGTGCGCCTCGTCGACGCCCTGCCGGCATCGGCCGCCAACCGGCTGACGCCCGGCCGCAGGCGCGTCATCGAACTCGCCGGCGACGGCCTAGTGCGTTCACGCCCCGCGCTGGCGCAGGAAGCCGGCGTCAGTTCCGCCGTGATCGATGGCTTGATCAAGCTCGGCACGCTGGTTGAGGTGGAAATCGGCCCGCGCCGCATGCCGCAGCCCGTCGCTGACTATGCCGTGCCCGAACTCAACGACAGCCAGGCCGAGACGGCGCATGTAATGAGGGCTGCCGTCGACGCGCGCAATTTCTCGGTGTCGCTGCTCGATGGCATCACCGGCTCCGGCAAGACGGAGGTCTATTTCGAGGCCGTGGCGCGGTGCATCGCGGCTGGCCGGCAAGTGCTGGTGATGCTGCCGGAAATCGCCCTGACGAGTGGGTTCGCCGATCGTTTCAAGGCCCGCTTCGGCGCGCCCGCCGCCGAATGGCACTCCACTGTCGGCCAAGCCGAGCGCGGCCGTGTTTGGCGGGCAGCGGCGACCGGCGAAGCCCGCGTCGTCATCGGCGCCCGCTCGGCACTGTTCCTGCCCTACCAGGACCTCGGCCTGATCATCGTCGATGAGGAACACGACGGCAGTTTCAAGCAGGAAGACCGCGTCACCTATCAGGGCCGCGACATGGCGGTGGTACGCGGCTCGCTAGGCAATATTCCGGTGATCCTTGCCTCGGCGACGCCGTCCATTGAAAGCCACGTCAACGCCAGGAACGGCCGCTACCGGCACTTACGACTGCTGAGCCGGTTCTCCGGCAACGCTTTGCCCGATGTCACGCCGATCGACTTGCGCGTTGACGCGCCCGAGCCCGGCAAATGGCTGTCGCCAACCCTGGTCCGCGAAGTCGTCGCTAACCTGGCCAACGGCGAACAATCGCTGCTGTTCCTCAACCGGCGCGGCTATGCCCCACTGACGCTGTGCCGGGCCTGTGGGCATCGCTTCCAGTGCCCGCAATGCACCGCCTGGCTGGTGGAGCACCGCTTCCGCGGCCGATTGAACTGCCATCATTGCGGCTTCACGCTGCCGGTGCCGGACAAGTGCCCAAGCTGCCAGGCGGCCGGCACGCTGGTGGCCTGCGGGCCGGGCGTCGAGCGCGTCGCTGAGGAAGTCAAGCAACGCTTCCCGCAGGCGCGCACACTGATCCTGTCGAGCGATCTGACACCGTCGATGAAGGACCTGCGCGAAATCCTCGCCATGATCACGCGCGGTGAAGCCGACATTGTCATCGGCACGCAGATTGTCGCCAAGGGCCACAACTTCCCTGGCCTGACCATGGTCGGCATCATTGATGGCGATCTGGGCTTGGGCGGCGCCGATCCGCGCGCCGCCGAGCGCAGTTTCCAGTTGCTGCATCAGGTGACGGGCCGCGCCGGCCGTGCCGAGAAGCCGGGCCGCGGTTACCTGCAGACGCATCTGCCCGAACATCCGGTCATGCAGGCGATCGTCAGCGGCGACCGCGAGGCTTTCCTCGACCGCGAGATCGGCATGCGTCAGGCAGCCATGCTGCCACCTTATGGCCGGCTCGCCGCGCTGATCATTTCAGGAAGCAAGAAGCCAGTGGTGGAGGAGTTCGCACGGCTCGTCGCACGGCACGCGCCGGAGGCCCGCCGCGTTGAAGTGCTTGGTCCCGCTGAAGCGCCGATCGCCGTGGTGCGCGGCCGCTATCGCACCCGCATCCTGCTGAAGGCGCCCAAGGAGTTCGATCTGCAGACCTATCTGCGCGCCTGGCTTGGCGGCCTGCCGAAGATCCAGGGCGACCTCCGCCTGCAGATCGATATCGATCCGTACAATTTCTTGTAGCCGTAGGGACGCTCTTGCCGGGCGAACCTGTCATGGCCGCCGGTGCGGCCATGACAGGTGTGTTCAGGTCTTGCGGTTGGCCAGCCGAATGTCACGGTCGTGGACGGTTTCGCCGCCAGGCACGCGGATGTCACGCACCAGCTCGACAGTGCGCTTTTCCGGTTGCGGGGTGGCGAGACTGACGGCAATCGCGACGAGGGCGCCGAGTGGCACGCCGAGTGCTGCTGACAGTGTGCCATTGAGGCCGAAGATCGGCGGCAGCGTGCCAGCCATAGTCAGCACGATGTGTAACAACGCCGTAACGTTGCCAGCGGCCATGCCCGCCATGGCACCCCAGTGATTGATCCGCTTCCACCACACCGACATGATCAGCAGCGGGAACACCGTGGAAGCGCCGATCGCCAACGCCCAGTTGAACAGGGTCAGCGGATCAGCCTGAACGGTGATGGCAAGCCAGCCGCCGACCGTGGCTGTCAGTACGGCGAACACGCGCGCCGCCATGACATGGGCGCCCGGATGCGTGCCAGGCTCGCCCCAGGCAAACAGCACATCCTCGCTCCACAGTGCGGCAAGCGACAGAATCTGCGCACTGGCGGCGGCCAGGATCGCCGACAGGCCTCCAAGCGCCGCCAGCGTCACCAGGACTTCGGGCAATTGGCCCGCAACTGGCAGCAGCAGCAGAATGCCATCGCGGGCAAAGCGGACGGTGCCTGTGGCCAGTGTTGCCGCTTGCGAATCGGGCCGGGCGAGATCCATTGCCGTTAGCCGCACCAGCCAGGCCGGCATCTGTTCAGTCGGGCCGCCCGGAAGATCGGTTAGCACCAGGAAGCGGCCAAACGCGGCGATCGCCGGCAGCGTCACCAGAATGGCGCCGCAAAAGAACAGTGTCCAACTGGCCATGCGCCGCGCCTGGCGTACGCTGACGGAACTGGTGGCGCGCACGGCGAACAGCGGCAGCGAAGCAACGCCAAACGCGACCGTCAGCATTAGCAGCGTGAAGCCAACCCGGCCCATCGAGCCGAACGGCTGGAAGAACGGCTTGACGATGGTTTCCGGCGCGCCGCCCGGCAGTGTCAGCATCATCGGTTGTGCGGCCCGCGTTGTCAGGCGGGCGGCCTGCTCCAGCAAGGTGATGTCATCGGCCAGCCGGCCGTAAGATACCTGCGGCGTCGGCAGCGTCGTCGTCATGATGCCGACTATGGTGACCGGCACAATGATCGCCAGCAGCACGACCA
>JANNSA010000542.1:0-4985 GCA_031402115.1 Hyphomicrobiaceae bacterium
CAGATCGCCAGCTGCCATTTTCGGCAATTCACCTGTTCGACTTTGTGCGTTCGGAATACAGGGACAGTACTCCTATTACTCTACATCCTTTGTCTGGCAGGGAATAAAGGAATTCAGGGACAGTACACTTATTACTCTACATCCTTTATTTGGCTCAACATAGGAATTAGTATACTGTCCCTGTTTTTACCAGCAAAGCCTTGCGACGGGGTGGATCTGAACGAGCCTCAAGTCAGCTGGGTCGCGTGAGCCGCGCGCAAGTACTTCTGCCGCGTCCGCTCGAAACTCGCGAACGTGCGGGTCGCACCAGCCGCGGGCGGCAGGACTGTGCCAGCGACACGATTCATCCAGACGGTGGCAGCGTCGGCAACTCGGTCGGCGAGGCTGCGCACTGGCTCGGTGCTGCAACGCTGCGCCAAGGCCAGCGCGGTTGCCCGGCAAAGCCCGGCAAGATGTTGGTCGGCTTGCATGGCTTGGGCCGGCGCCGAACGAATGACGAGTGCAGGCAGCGCGCCCGGTACCGGCACTGCGTCGCTGTCGGCCAGCAGATGGATGATGTCACCAGCCCGGAGCATGGCGGCGCCACTTACGCCCCAAGCCGCATCTGCATCGATCCGGTCGCCGTGGTGCCAGTGGACGAAGGCATGGACGAGGGCTTGCTCACCCAGCACGGTCAGGCCAGCGAACAAGTCGGCGAGTTCGGCCACGAGCGGCACATGGCTCGGCGGCCGATCAGGCGTTTGCGCCAGACGCGCGGTGATCCAGGCGGCATAGCCGGTCCGTGGCGCGGCGACGGCCGCAGCGAGGCGGCCGGCCGGTCCGGCGCACCCGGCAAGTGGCGCCACGGCCGCGACGAGGCCCGCCTCGGCTCGCTGCTCGGCCAGTAGGATGGCACGCTCAAAGGCGCCCGGCACGAAGCCCTCACTCGCGATCGTAAGCGGCAAGCCGGCAGCGACCAAGTGCTCGATGATTTCGAGCGTCGCCGGGAAATCCTCCCTGTCCACGTCGCGAATGCGTGCCTCGAGCTCGGCCCCGCCCCAACGGCGCAACGCCAGCAGATGCACGGATTGCTGGTTGACGGCCGTGAGTTCGGCGCGCAGGAGACGATTGAGCGCCGCCGAAACCGCCAGCGGTTCAATTGCATCGATCATTCGACATTCCACATCTGGGGCACCACTGTGGTTTGTGCCCAGGTCAAGTTGCCTACCCTTCTCGTCGTCGCCTGCATGACGCCGCCTTTGCTGTCCTGACTGATACCAGCAGCGAACAATCCGGAAACCCCTGTACACATTGCATGGCGCTTTGGAGCTTGTGTCACGAAGCGTAGCCGGTCCAAACGGTTGCGCGCAACTGTACTGGAGATGGAGGTAGGCCCTCCGGGTTCGGCGATCAGGTCGCTGATCCCAAGCCACCGCAGAGCAAAATCAGGGACAGTATCCCTATTTCATAGCGCGGGTGCCTCCTGAGGTTGGCGTCAGGCACCAAACGGCGCCTGACGGTCTCTGAGACAGCCTCCGCTCAGCATCGCCAGTGCCGCCAGGGAGAACTCGGAAATTCACAGGAGGGTAATCGGGCGCCATCATTGTTGCTTGCAGGACCGATTATGCCTGAACCCGCCGGACCTGCTATTTTCGTGACCATGAACAAACTGGAACAGATCGAATCCGCGATCCAGCAGCTGTCCCGCCAGGACATGATGCGCTTGCGTGCCCGGTTCGAGGCGCTTGACGAGCAGAGGTTTGACGAGGCACTTGAGCGCGACGCCAAAGCGCGCAAGCTCGACACGCTGGCGGCGGCGGCGCGCGCCAACATGGAGGCTGGCCGCGGCGAAGAGTTTTGCGGCTTGGGCCAGATGCGGCACATCAAGGACCCAAGTTTTCAGCCGCTCCGTGAGGTGTTACCGAAGCAGACGCAAGCGCTCGCCGACAGGAATTTCGCTCTCCTGAAGCTCAACCCCAAGCATCCATCGCAGCATTTCAAGCGGCTGAAGGGCGACAATTGGCCCGTGCGCGTGGGACGCACCTATCGCACGCTCGCGATTGATGGCGACGGCACGTTCCAGTGGTTTTGGGTCGGAACGCATACCGAGGTATGAGCGCATCGTCGGCTAGCGGAGTGCTTCGCCACGATGACGGGTCGCGCGGTGGACGCTTCGGCCATGAACCGCTGCAACTAACTGTTTGAGCCAGATCGCTAGGCATTGCAAAATCGCTGGCCGGCAAGCAATGCTGTTCGATTAGATCGAGCGGGTCGCAAGTGCAATGGCGAGGCGCAGGATGTCGAAAACGTTGAAGCGGCTGATTGGTTCGGCTGGCCTGTTTCCTGGCCTGTTGTTTTGCATGGCAGGTCTGGCGCTGCCGGTGGCTGCTGAGCCGGGCATGCCAGCGACGCCACAAGCGCCGGTAATCAGTCCGCTGCCGGCGGCGGATAGCAACGCGGCATCTACAGCGCAGCCATCCCCGGTGGCAACCACGCTCGCTACTCCAACTGCGCCGGCCGCCGTCGCCCCGCCTGCGGCGCCACAACTGGCAACGGCTGTTGCCGCAATGGCAGCAGCCCGCAACATGCTCGCGGACAAATCCTTCACCGGCAGGGACGCCGCCGAGGATGTGGCTGCACTGGCCGCCGACTACGGCACGCGGACCGTGCCGCTGTGGACCAAGGATGGCGGCTACACGGACCAGGCCAAGACGGTCATCGCCGAATTGCGCAAGGCTGCCGACTGGGGTCTCGAGCCGGCGGATTTTTCCGTCCCGGACCTCGTGAGCAATGCAAGCCCTGACGCACACGGCGCGGCCGAGGCGCGGCTGGCGCTGGCGGCACTGAAGTATGCGCGCTTCGCCCGTGGTGGACGCCTCAATCCGGTCGGGCTCAGCAACATCCTCGACATGCAGCCGCCGGTGGAGGATCCGGCGGCCGTGCTGGCGGCGCTCGCTGCATCGCCGCAGCCGGATGCGTATCTGCGCGGGCTCAATCCCCAGCACGTGGGCTTTGAACGATTGCGCCAGGCGCTGCTGAAGGCCCGCGGGCCGCAGGTAGTGGAAAAGATTGATCCGGCGCTGCTGATCAAACTGCCGGACGGCAAGTCGCTGAAGCCGGGCGCGGCGGACGAGCAGATCGCCGTGCTGCGTCAGCGCCTGAAACTGCCGGCGGCAAGTCCGGACACGGAGCAGCGTTATGACGACGCGCTGGTGGCGGCGGTCAAGGCCGTTCAGGAATCCAACGGGCTGACCGCCAACGGCATCCTCAACAGTCGCACGCGAAAAGTCTTCAACCAGGCGGGCCAGCCAAAGACGGCCGACCCGAAGCAGACCATTGACCGCCTGCTCGCCAACATGGAGCGCTGGCGCTGGCTGCCGGCGGATCTCGGGCCGCTCTACGTGATGAACAACATCCCGGAGTTCCAGAGCGAGATCTGGAAGGGCAGCGCGCTGAAACTCCGGCAGAAAATGATCGTCGGCATGCCGTCCTGGCCGACGCCGGTGCTCACCGCCAGCATGGAATTCGTGATCTTTCATCCGTCCTGGGGCGTGCCGCCCGGCATCATGCGCAAGGAGCTGCAGCCGCGCCTGCGGCGAGCGTCGAACAGTGGCAACTTCTTCGAGCAGCTGTTCGGCGGCAATTCCGGCGGCGCGGAAGTGCTCAAGGACTACAAGCTGAAAGTCACGCGCAATGGCCGGCCCGTCGACGCCAATTCGGTCGACTGGGGCACCGCCGACATTCGCCAGTACGGTTTTTCGCAACCGCCGGGCGCCAGCAACCCGCTGGGACAGGTGAAATTCCGCTTTCCCAACAGCCACAATGTCTACATGCACGACACGCCGCAGCGCAAGCTGTTCGGCCAGACCTTCCGCGCCCTGAGCCATGGCTGCATGCGCGTCGCCGAGCCGCGCCGCACCGCCGAAGTGCTGCTCGAAGAGGATAAGGGCTGGACCGCAGACAAGGTCGGCGGCCACTGGAAGGGCGGCGGCTCGGTGACCCTGGACCGGCAGGTGCCGGTGTACCTGGTCTATTTCACGGCGCGCGTCGATGACGCGGGGCGGCTGGCGACATTCGGCGACATTTACGGCCACGACGCCCGCGTCATGGCGGCCCTGCGCGGCAAGGCGGTGCGCTACGTGGCGCCGCAAGCGCTCGACCCGTCGGAGGCGGCGGAGCAGGGGGTAAGTGTGCGGCGGGTACGGAAGAAGGGGTGAGGGGGGCGGTGTTGGGGGGCCACGGGTCGTGTATCCGCAGTCCGGATGGTTTGCCACCTCGGATGAGACGGACGATCGCGGCAATCCGGGGAGCAGGTCACACGAATTGAAGGCCGTGGCAAAGCCGTGATCTTACCCTTTGGCCGGCCCCCGACCTCGCCCTTCCCAAACCCCCGCGGTTCCTCTACAAGCTCTCCGCCATGCCAAAACGCACAGACATCTCCACCATCCTCATCATTGGGGCCGGGCCCATCATTATTGGTCAGGCGTGCGAGTTCGACTATTCGGGCACGCAGGCCGTCAAGGCGCTGAAGGCCGAGGACTACCGGGTTGTATTGGTCAACTCCAATCCGGCGACCATCATGACGGACCCGGATCTGGCCGACGCCACCTATATTGAGCCGATCACGTCCGAGATCGTCGCCAAAATCATTGCCAAGGAGCGGCATGTGCTGCCCGGCGGCTTCGCCTTGCTGCCGACCATGGGCGGACAGACGGCGCTGCAAGAGAATTAGTATACCGTCCCTGGGTTGCTCCCAAGAGAATTAGTATACTGTCCCTGGGTTGCTCCAAGAGTTTCGCAATTCTCTCAAGTTACTGCGTCTGCTGATGTGACATTGAAGTACTTTGCAGATCAATCATTTCTAACTCATGAATACGAGAATGATTATAAAACTGTGCGTTCTTATGAAGAAGATGGAAAACAGCTTACAAGTGATGAACGATACATTGCTATGTTGTCTTTGCAAAGCCTGAAGAAGGGTGCGGCCGAAGGCAAAGTTAGTGTTG
>JANNSA010000543.1:0-6741 GCA_031402115.1 Hyphomicrobiaceae bacterium
CGCGATCGAGCCGCCGATCAGCCCGAAGCCGATCAGCGCGATTTTCCCGAACAGCGGTGCGGCGCTCACTTGCCCGCCACGAAATCGCGCAAGCCGTCGACCACCAGCCGGTTGGCCTCTTCGGTGCCGATGGTCAGGCGCAGCGCGTGCGGCAGGCCGTAATTGGCCAGGCCGCGCAACACCAGGCCGCGTCTGGTGAGGAACGCATCGGCGTCGCCGGCGGTCTTGCCCTGGTCCAGCGGAAAATGGATGAGAATGAAATTCGCCACGCTCGGCGTCACCTTGAAGCCGAGTTTTGTCACTTCATCGGTCAGCCAGCTGCGCCACTTCTCGGTGTGCGCCTTCGACATCTGGATATGCGCGCTGTCCTCGATCGCCGCCACCGCCGCCAGCATCGCCGGGGTCGAGACGTTGAACGGCCCGCGGATGCGATTGACCGCATCGACGATATTGGCCGGGCCGAACATCCAGCCGATCCGCAGGGAGGCGAGGCCGTGAATCTTCGAGAACGTGTGGGTCATCACCGTATTCTCGGTGGTCGCCACCAGCTCGATGCCGATCTCGTAATCGTTGCGCGAGACGTAATCGGAATAGGCGGCGTCGAGCACCAGCAGCACATTGGATGGTAGCGCGGCATGCAACCGCTGCACCTCGGCGAACGGCAGGCAGGTGCCCGTCGGATTGTTGGGATTGGCCAGGAACAGCACGCGAGTGCGCGGGCTGACGGCGGCGATCAGCGCGTCAACATCGGCCGTGAAGTCGCGTTCCGGCACGGCAACCGGCGTCGCGCCTGCGCCCTGCACAGCGATGCGGTAGACCAGGAAACCCAGTTCGCTGAACAGGCCTTCGTCGCCAGGGCCAAGGTAAGCGCGCGCCAGAATGTAGAGCAATTCCTCCGAGCCGTTGCCAATCACCAGCCGCTCCGGCTCGTAGCCATGGGCGGCATGCAGCGCCGCCTTCAAGTCAATGGCCATGGCGTCACCATAGCGTCCGAGCCGGCTAGCGGCGGCGGCATAAGCGGCGACAGCACGCGGACTGGGCCCGAGCGCCGCCTCGTTCAACGACAGCCGCGCGCCATCGGGCAGCGGCCAAGCATCAGCCGGGCCAGACCGGTACGGCACGATATTCAGCACGCCAGGGCGCGGGGCAGGGGCCGCCGGGCTGCCGGAATGGGATTGCGTGGAATCCGTCATGGCGTTTCGCTAGCACAGAGCGATGCCCGCGGCCATTGCCTGGTGCGCCAGCCGCATGTCTTGACAAACCCGCAGCGCGCGCCGACGACAGGCAACCGCGAAAGCACGTGACCAAGACAATGGGTGGCCGAACCGACATGCTCGCAACGGAGCGAACGCCGAAGAGCGGCGAGACACCCGGGCCGGGCTTCGCCCCGCAACTCGCCGAGGCGCTGAACCCGCACAGCCTCGTCGCGACTTTCAACACGCCCTTGCAATTGGATGGGGGCGGCACGCTGCCCGCCTTCGCGATTGCCTATCAGACCTATGGCGCTCTGAACGCCGCCAAGTCCAACGCCGTGCTGGTGTGCCACGCGCTGACGGGCGATCAGCATGTCGCCAACGTCAATCCGATCACCGGCAAGCCGGGCTGGTGGGACCTGATGATCGGACCCGGCCGGCCGGTCGACACGGACCGGTTCTTCGTCATCTGTACGAACATCCTCGGCGGCTGCATGGGTTCCACGGGGCCAAGCAGCGCCAATCCGGCGACTGGAAAGCCCTATGGCACCGACTTTCCGGTAATCACCGTCGCTGACATGGTGCGGGCGCAGGTACGGCTGATCGACAAGCTCGGCATCCCCGACCTGTTCTGCATTATCGGCGGCTCGATGGGTGGCATGCAGGTGCTCGACTGGGCCGCCAAGTTCGGCCCGCGCGTATTCTCTGCCATTCCGATAGCGACCGCTGCGCGGCATTCGTCACAGAACATCGCCTTCCATGAAGTTGGCCGCCAGGCGGTGATGGCCGATCCGAACTGGCGCGGCGGGCACTATCTGGCGGCGCAGGTCAACCCGTCCAAGGGCCTGTCGGTGGCGCGCATGGCGGCACACATCACTTATCTTTCGGAGGAGGCGCTGCACCGCAAGTTCGGCCGCAATCTGCAGAACGGCGACAAGCTGACCTTCGGCTTCGATGCTGATTTCCAGGTGGAAAGCTATTTGCGCTACCAGGGCACCGGCTTCGTCGACCGGTTCGACGCCAATTCCTATCTCTACATCACCCGCGCCATGGACTATTTCGACCTGCCGGCCGAGTTCGGCGGCAAATTGGCCAACGCCTTCCTTGGCACCAAGACACGCTTTTGCATCGCCTCATTCACTGGCGACTGGCTGTATCCGACGCGCGAGAACCGGCTGATCGTGCAGGCGCTCAACGCCGTCGCCGCTAATGTCAGCTTCGTGGAAATCGACAGCGACAAAGGCCACGACGCCTTCCTGCTGGATGAACCTGTGTTCTTCGCCACAGTTGGCGGGTTTTTGAACGCCTCAGCGAGATTGCGCGGGCTGGCGGTGCCCGCAGCATGAGAAGTACAGCCGTTACCGCTCGCGTCGATCACCTGCTGATCGCCGAAATGGTCACGCCAGGCGCGCGCGTGCTCGATGTCGGCTGTGGCGATGGCGCCTTGCTGCAATTGCTGATCGAGCACCACGCGGTTGATGGGCGCGGCGTGGAGATCAGCCGCGAGGGCGTCAACTCCTGCGTTGCGCGCGGGCTGTCGGTGATCCAGGGCGATGCCGATGTTGATCTCGACAACTACCCGGACCAAGCGTTCGATTTCGCCATCCTGAGCTCGACCATTCAAGCGACACGGGCGCCGCGCCACGTCATCGAGCAATTGCTGCGCATCGCCCGGCACGCCATCATCTCGTTCCCGAACTTCGCGCATTGGCGCGTCCGTTTGGCGCTGTCTGTCGGCGGCCGCATGCCGACGACGGATTCCCTGCCCTATTCCTGGTACGACACGCCAAACATTCATCTTTGCTCGGTTGCGGACTTTTCCATGCTGTGCCGCACGCTCGACGCCCGCATCGAGCGCCGCATCGCGCTGGATGCCGCCGGCGCGCGCATTGGCCTCGGTGTGCCCGACATCCTGCAGAACCTGCTGGCTGCGCAAGCGGTGTTCATGCTGACCAAACGCAATTGACAGGCTTTCGCTCGGCACAACAGGGCGCTACAAGCGGGCACATGAGCGACACCGCAGTTCTCCCGCAGTCCCACGAACCCGCCGCCGCCCTGCCCTCCCTGGCCGGCGCGACGCGCGCGGTGCTGGCCGAGCGGCTGGCGGCGATCGGCGTTACCGACAAGCACCTGCGCATGCGCGTGCAGCAGCTGTGGCGCTGGCTGTACGTGGCGGGCGTGCGTTCGTTCGACGACATGACGGACGTGTCGAAAGACGTGCGCGGGCAACTCGCCGCCGCCTACACGCTGGAACGGCCCGAGATTATCAGCGAGCAAGTTTCCATTGATGGCACGCGCAAATGGCTGATCCGCCTTGCTGGCACGGGCCGTGACGCGAAGCCGCCGGAAGTTGAGTGCGTCTACATCCCTGAGAACGATCGCGGCACGCTCTGCATCTCCAGCCAGATCGGCTGCACGCTGACCTGCAGCTTCTGCCATACGGGCACGCAACGGCTGGTGCGCAACCTGACGCCGGACGAGATCGTTGGCCAGATCCTGGTGGCGCGCGACCGCATCGGCGACTGGCCGGGCGCGGCCAAGCCGAATGACGGTGGCCTGATCCCGACTGGCGATCGCGCCATCACCAATGTCGTACTGATGGGTATGGGCGAGCCGCTTTACAATTTTGACCATGTGCGGGACGCCATGGCGGTCGCCGCCGATGGCGAGGGTTTGTCGCTGTCGAAGCGGCGCATCACGCTGTCCACATCAGGCGTCGTGCCGGAAATCCCGCGCTGGGGAGCGGCGGCCGATACCATGCTGGCGATCTCCCTGCATGCCGTACGCAACGATCTGCGCGACGTGCTGGTGCCGATCAACAAGCGCTATCCGATCGCGGAACTGCTGGCCGCCTGCCGCGCCTATCCGGGACTGTCCAACTCGCGCCGCATCACCTTTGAGTACGTCATGCTGAAGGGCGTGAATGACTCGATCGCCGAGGCCAAGGAACTGGTGCGGTTGCTCGCCGGCATTCCGGCCAAGATCAACCTGATCCCGTTCAACCCGTGGCCCGGCGCCATTTATGAGTGCTCGGACTGGGCGCAAATTGAACGCTTCGCCGATGTCGTTAACCGCGCCGGCTATGCCAGCCCGGTGCGGACGCCGCGCGGCCGCGATATCATGGCGGCGTGCGGGCAACTAAAGTCCGCCAGCGAGAAGCAGCGCGCCAGCGCCGGCCGCCCGAGCACGCGGCTTGAGGGCGTCACTTCGTGATGCGCTTCATCGGCCGGCTGATCTGGGTCGGCGTCGCGGCTCTGGTTGCGGGAATTGCCGCCGCCGCCGTCGGCCTGACACTTGGCGCCGAACTGGCGACCCGTGCCATCAGCGCGGCGTCAGTGGGCACGGACCGCGACACGCTGAATGGCTGGTTCGCCGTATTGGATGGGGCGCTGCCGCTGTGGTCCGCGCTCGTCAGCCTGTCGCTGATCCCGGCCGTGCTCGTGCTCGTGGTTGGCGAGATCGGCAAGATCCGCTCGCTGCTGTTCTATCTGGCCGGCGGCGGGATCGCCATTGCCGGGGTGCCCGCCATGCTGCGCTTGTCGCAAGCGGCTCCGGCGCCCGGCGACACCACCTATCTGCTGGTGCTAGCGACCGCCGGTTTCGCCGCCGGCCTGACCTATTGGCTGCTCGCTGGCCGGACGGCGTAGACGCAAATTCATGCCGCGACGGCTCGACCGTAGGCTGGGCTGACATCTGGAAGCCCAGCACCTCGCCGCGAGCGCCGCCCGGGGAAGCTGGGCTTCGAGATCTCAGCCCAGCCTACGTCGTCAAGCCAGCCGGCGGACGCACTCGTCGGCGCCGGCCCGCCAATCGGGCAAATGCACGCCAAACGTGGTCTTGGCCTTGCTGCTGTCGAGGCGGGAATTGGCCGGGCGGGGCGCGGCCGTTGGGTAGTCGGCGGTGGTGATTGCCTTGACCGTGACGCCAGTTCTGCCGGCCGCGCGCACGGCGTGCTCAGCCAAGCCATGCCAGGACGTCTCGCCTTGGCCGGCCAGGTGGTAAATGCCCCAGGGCGCAGCGGCCTGGCCGGCGATTGCCGCAGCGATGTCGAGAATCGCGCTGGCCAGATGCGGGGCATAGGTCGGGGAGCCGAACTGGTCGCTGACCACACGCAGTTCCGGGCGCTCGGCAGCCAACCGCAGCATCGTCTTGATGAAGTTCTGGCCGAACGGGCTGTGCACCCAGGCAGTACGCAGGATGATGTGCTTGGGGTTGGCGGCAATCACGGCAGCCTCGCCAGCCATCTTGGTGCGGCCATAGACGCCCAGCGGCGCCGTCGCGTCCGTTTCCACATAGGGTGCCGGCTTGGCGCCATCGAAGACGTAGTCAGTGGACAGATGGATGATCGGAATGCCGCGCTGTGCCGCTGCTTCGGCGATCAGCCGCGCGCCCTCGCAATTGAGAGCGTGCGCTTGCTCGGGCTCCGACTCGGCCTTGTCGACGGCGGTGTAGGCGGCGGTGTTGATCACCACGTCTGGCCGCTGATCGGCGACAGTGCGCAGGATCGTCGGCAGCTTGGCGAGGTCAAGCGCCGGCCGGCCAACCGCCATAGCTTGCACGTCCTGGCGCCGCGCACCGGCTTCTGCCAGTGATTGTGCCACCTGCCCATGCGAACCCGTGATCAGTAAGCGCATGTCAGTGCTCCCTCGCCTTCGATCCCGCCGAGCGCGCGCCCTTCGTGCCCACGTGACCCGCCCTATTCCGATTTGCCGGTCTGGTTCATGGACGTGAAGAAATCGGCATTGGACTTGTTCGAGCGCAGGCGGTCGATGATGAACTCGATGCTCTCCATCGTGCCCATCGGCGACAGGATGCGGCGCAGCACATAGGTCTTTTTGAGCTGATCCGGCGGCACCAGCAGCTCTTCCTTGCGCGTGCCGGAGCGGGCGATGTCGATGGCCGGGAAGATGCGCTTGTCGGCGACCTTGCGGTCGAGCACCAGTTCCGAGTTACCGGTGCCCTTGAACTCCTCGAAGATCACCTCATCCATACGGCTGCCGGTATCAATCAGCGCCGTCGCGATGATGGTCAGCGAGCCGCCTTCCTCGATGTTGCGGGCGGCGCCGAAGAAGCGCTTGGGCCGCTGCAGGGCGTTCGAGTCGACGCCGCCAGTCAGCACCTTGCCGGAAGCAGGCACCACGGTGTTGTATGCGCGTGCCAGACGCGTGATCGAATCCAGCAGTATCACCACATCCTTCTTATGCTCTACCAAGCGCTTGGCCTTCTCAATTACCATATCTGCCACTTGTACATGACGCACTGCGGGTTCGTCGAAGGTAGAAGAAATTACCTCGCCTCTGACCGAGCGGATCATCTCGGTTACCTCTTCGGGACGCTCATCTATTAGCAGCACCATCAGGATAGTTTCGGGATGATTGGCTGCGATTGCGTGTGCGATATGCTGCAGCATCACGGTCTTCCCGGATTTTGGGCTGGCTACCAGCAGGCCGCGCTGCCCCTTGCCGATAGGAGCAATGAGATCAATGATGCGTCCGGTGATGTTTTCCTCGGATTTGATATCACGCTCAAGCTGCAATCGTTGGGTGGG
>JANNSA010000544.1:0-4819 GCA_031402115.1 Hyphomicrobiaceae bacterium
TGCAGCCGCGCGTCCCGGACTACCTGGTCACCGGAGGCCCCAAGGCCGGTGCGACGCAGGCCCTGGCGCTGGCCATGGGGCAGCGGCCGAACGGCAACCCGGCGTGGCGCTTCGGCCCAAAGGCCGTTGACCAGGATGAAACCGAGGCCCGCGGCGGTCAGGATCGCCGCGCCCCGCCCCGCGACCTGCCAGGCGAACAGCGCGGCGATGGCGATGCAGACCGGCCAGGGCACGCCCGAAAAGCCATAAAAGAGGAACAGCGCCGCGACCATCACCGCCGCCGCAGCCTGCCAGCCGAAGCGCCAGCCGAGCAGGCCGGCGATCGCGGCCGCGGCGGCGCAGTAGGCCGCGATCAGCGACGGCGTCAGCGCAAAGCCCCAGATGGCGGGCGTGGCGCAACCCTGGATGCCGAGGCGCAACGGCAGCATCAAGGTGTACAAGGTCGCGTTCTTGAAGGCGTCCAGCGCGTCGGCGTTAATCCGCACAAAGCTGTTCAAGCCGTCGTTCAGCACCTTGATGCCGAGCCGGGCTTCGGCCCCCGGCACGCCGGCGTTGGGATTGGCGAATATCAGGTGCGCGAGCACCGCCACGACGAGCGCCGCCAGCAGCAACCCAGGCAATCGCCAGCCCGATAGCCACCGGCCCGCGTGCCGCGTGTCGCCGCGCGCCGATTCGGCGAAACCCAGCGTGATGCGGTCGATCAGGATCGCCAGCAGCGCGATCACCAGGCCCGACAGCAGGCTCTGGCCGAAATCCGCCCGGCGCATGGCGGAAAGCACTTCCCAGCCGATGTCGGAGAAGCCGCCGATGATGGCGGCGACGATCACCATGCTGAGCGTGGCGTTGGTGGTCTGGTTGAGGCCGACCAGCAATTGCGGGCGCGCTGCGGGAACATCGGCCCGCCAGAAGCGCTGCCAGGGCGTGCAGCCGCTCATGACGGCGGACTCTTTCACCGCCTCGGGCACCAGAGCGAGGCCCAGCATCGTGTTGCGCACCATGGGCGGGGCGGCGTAGATCGCGCTCGCCAGCAGGCCGACCACGGGACCGAAGCCGAACAGCAGCAGCAGCGGGATCAGATAGGCGAAGGCCGGCACCGTCTGCATCAGGTCAAGCGTGGTGTTGAGCGCGCCCCGTGTTTTCGGCGCCAGATAGCCGAGCACGCCAAGGCCGAAGCCGAGCGCCACGGCCAGCGGCACGGCGAGCGACACCATGGCGAGCGTGTTGTTGGTCTCGCGCCAGAATCCCGCCAGGAGAATGTAGGCGAGCGTTGCCAGGGCGAACACGGCCAAGCGCAGGCCGCCGGCCTTCAGCGCCGTCGCGGCGACCATGAACATGGCGAGCGGCCAGGGCAACCATTGCAGCACGGTCTGGATGCCGCGCATGGGCGCATCGAGCGCGGCCGAGATCGCGCGAAAGAAGGGTTTGACCACGGGCACGATCAGGTCGGAGACCACATTGATCCAGGTCGCAACCGGCACAACCCAGGTTTTGGGATAGACCAGCAGCCCTGGCATGCCGTGGCTGAATCCGAGACAGATGGCGACGAAACCGGCCAGCACAAGCCATTGCGCCAGGGCCGGGGAGACCCGCCAGCCGCCGACGACAGGCGCATGGCTGGCAATTGGGCTGGCCGTTGGGCTGGCCGTCGCGCTGCTCACGGTGCCGCCCAGGCTGCCAGCTTGTGGCGGCGGTCGTCGCGGGCGAACACCTCCAGCGCCTTGGCCGCCGTCAGTGAGCCGGCCACCACGCCCGCCGCATCGACAATGGTAAAACCTTTGGCGCCCGCCGCCAGCCGCGGCACCAGATGATCAAGCGGCGTCGTAGCGGCGATCGGCTCGGCGCTGGTGTCGATCGACGCTGCGCCACGCTGCATCAGGTCGCCGGCGGTAATGACCCGCAGCAGCGGCACATCTTCGGTAAACTGAGCGACATAGTCATTGGCCGGCGCCAGGACGATGTCGGCCGGCCGGCCCATCTGGATGATCCGGCCCTCGCGCATCAGCGCCATGCGGTCGGCGAGCCGGAAGGCCTCGGTGATGTCGTGGGTGATAAAGACGATAGTCTTTTTCAAGAGCTTCTGCAGGCGCAGGAACTCGTCCTGCATCTGCTTGCGGATCAGCGGATCAAGCGCCGAGAACGGCTCGTCCAGGAACCACAGCTCGGGGCCGACGGCGAGCGAGCGGGCGATGCCGACGCGCTGCTGCTGACCCCCTGAAAGCTGGTGCGGGAAGGCGGTTTCACGGCCCTCAAGCCCGACCAACGCGATCATCTCGGCAGCGCGCTTGCGGCGCTCGGCAGCGGGCTTGCCTTGGACCCGCAAGGGGAAGGCGATGTTGTCGAGCACAGTGAGATGCGGCAGCAGTCCGAAACTCTGGAACACCATCCCCATGGTGTGGCGGCGCAGCTCGATGAGTTGGCGGGCGCTGGCCTTCAGCAAATCCCGGCCGTCGAGGATGATCTCGCCGGACGTGGGCTCGACCAACCGGGAAAGGCAGCGCACCAGCGTGGATTTGCCCGAGCCTGACAGGCCCATGATGACGAAGATCTCGCCTTCGCGGATATCGAAGGAGGCGTCCGCGACGGCGGCAATCGCGCCCTTGGCCTTCAGGGCGGCGCAGGTCGCCGCCGCATCCTTGCTCGTTGCCAACGTGTCAGCCAGTCCGCCAATGCCCGTGCCATAAACCTTCCAGACGTTGCGGCAACTGAGCTTGACCGGGCGCTGGTCTGGCATGGCGCTGGCGGCGGGTTGGCCGTTCGTCATCTGCGACGCACTTTCGGTTACACGACCCGTAACGCGACCCGGCGGCAGCAAAACGGGACCGGATTGTCTCCGGTCCCGATCTTGCGCGCAGGCTTGGCAATAAAGCAACTGGCCCCCGGTGGCACAGGCTCCCGGAGGCACTGGCTCCCGGAGGCAATGGCTCCCGGAGGCAATGGCTCCCGGAGGCAATGGCTCCCGAAGGCAATGGCTCCCGTCATCACAAGTCTCCGCACCCTTGTCTTCCTGGGCCTTGTGCCCAGGATCCATCGTGCTGCAAGTGATGCAAGCGCCGGCCCCGCACAACCGCGCCGCACCGCCGTCAGCAGCGCTCGCGGCAAGATCGTCCTGGACACACGGCCCAGGACGACAGTAAGCGCGCGCCGCGTCACTCCGGCATTTGCAATGGCGGGTACTAACCCTTGGCGGCCGCGATCCAGGGACCCCAAACCTTCTCGTTCGCGTCGACCCAGGCCTTGCTCGCCTGGTCGACATCAACGCCCTTGCCGCTGATCTCGCCCATCAGCGAAAGCTGCGCGTCGGCGTCCATCTCGAACTTCTTGAGGAACGCGTAGGCGGCTGGCCATTTCTTGGCAAAGCCCGACCAGACGATCTTGTTGACGTCGGGCGGCAGAATGCAGTGCGTATATTCCTGCGTCTTGCAGGGCGGCATCGTCACCCAGCCGACGTCCTTGCCAGCCAGTACGTCGTGCGGCCCCCAGAACATCATGATCAAGGGCTTCTTGGCGGCGAAGGCGGCGTTGAGTTCGGCCGACAGGGCGCCTTCCGAACCGGCCGGCACCGCCGTCAGCGGCATGGCATTATCAGCGAGAATGGTCGCAGCGCGCGAACCCCAGTCGGCGGGATAATCGAGGAAGCGGCCATTCGGTGCGGTCTCCGGCGTCGACAGCGCCTTGACGCAGTCTGGCTTGCCGAGCGCGCTCCAATCGGGCAGGCCCGGACACACGGCTTCCATGTATTTCGGATAAATCCAGCCTTCCTTGGCGGCCAGCTTCAAGAGGCCCATATCCTCGATCTGCTTAGCTTCCAGGACTTTCGGATAGATGTCGCCGACATTGTTCATCCAAACTTCGACCGAGGCGTGCAGCGAACCGTCGGCTAGGCCTGAAAACTGCGGAAAATTGCCGGCCGTGACATACTCAACCTTGTAGCCGAGCTTTTGCAGCAGATTGCCGGCGACGTGCGTCGAGACATTGGCGCCGGTCCATTCCAAGACGGCGAGCTTGATGGTCTCATCCTTGGCGCCGAGGTCGGCGGCAGCAGCGCTCGTTGCCACCCCGAACAGGGCCGCAAAGCCGAGGCCCATAGGCAGCAGTGATTTGGCGACGCGCATGTAAAAATAGTCCTCCCTGGAGCAAAAACACGCCCTTTGGCCAGCCTGGCAATCAGTTTTCTGGCCAACCCCGGACAATGGTACCGCCGTCCATGACGGTTTGTCGATGCCCCAACGGCGGCAATCGGTCCTGCATGCAACAACGAAGACGCACGATTGCCCTCCTGCGAATTCCCGAGTTCTCCCCGGCGGTATTGCCGATGCTGAGCAGAGGGTATCACGGCACCGTTTGCTGCCTGACACCCGCCTCAGGAGGCACCCGGCTATGAAATAGATATACTGTCTCTGTTTTTTCCGTTTTTTGCTGTTCGCCGCCGGATTGATGCAGTCCCCGCACCGCGATCCGTTCGACCGGCTGCTGGCGGCGCAGGCGCAGATCGAGGGCCTGACGCTCGTCACGGCTGATGTCAAGCTTGCCGCGCATCGTGCAACCGTTCATCTGGCAACCGTTGCCTGATGGTAGCCGCCACCATCCGTGCCGACCGCTGAACTGGCAATGCCGCCACTTGGTCATGCTGTTGTCACGGATTGCCCGGATGGAAGGGCTCCACGCAACCAAATCCGAGGCCATCTGTCATGTCGCTGACCGATCGATCCCGCCGCGCGTTCGCGGCCTGCGCTGTTGCAGCCACTGTTTTTGCAACACCTGTTGTCGCCAACGACACGCCCGCCGAACCCACAACAGCGCCTGCCAACAGCGCCGCTGC
>JANNSA010000545.1:0-17015 GCA_031402115.1 Hyphomicrobiaceae bacterium
TGCCGAGCGCTGCCCAGGTAACCGGCAATGGCAACCAGGCCGACTTTGCCCAACAGAGCCAGGTGCTGTCCGTCGACGCCGATTACGACATCACGCACTGGCTGACGATCGGCGGCAAGTATGCGTTCCGCTACGGTTCGCTGCGCGACAGTCGTGACGAAGGCGCCGAGTGGTTTGACAGCAAGGCGCAATTGCTGGTTGGCCGCGCCAATGTGCACATCAACAAGTCGTGGGACGTGGTGGCGGAAGCCCGGCTGCTCGAAGCCCAGGAAGCCCAGGACCAGAAGATCGGCGGCCTGATCGCGGTCTACCGGCACGTTGGCGAAAATCTGATGATCGGCGCCGGCTACAACTTCGCCGAGTTCTCCGACGACCTGACCGACCTCGACTACGACAGCAAAGGCGTGTTCTTCAACGTCACCGGTAAGTTCTGAGACAGGAGGGGGACTTGGTGCCCCCTCTCATATCTTCTGATTGTACGTGCCGACCTCCGGATACGTCGCCAGGTGGCCGTCGATCTCGGCGAAGATGGCGCGCATGGCGGCTTCTGAGGTCGGACTTTCGACGACGACCACCAACTCGGGCTTGTTGGAGGAGGCGCGGACCAGGCCCCAGGTACCGTCGGCGAGTTGGATGCGGATGCCGTTGCCACTTCGATCGCTATGTCGACGCACCAGCTATTCAGCTGCTTCACGACGGGGGTAGCGATCGTGAACCTGTTGGCTCGCCCTGTCCCAAAGTAAGTCAATCAACGGAAACAGCCCGGTAGGCAACTTCTCTTGCTGCGTGATCAGTCCAGCATTCTTGGCAATTTTCTTGACTTGAGCGACAGTCATCGACCCAAACGTCCTTCGAAACTCGTCGTAGCCCTCCATGGCAACGAGCATTGGGTCGACAGCGGCTGTCGCTTCGTCGCCCCGGAAGACAACTTTGATACTTGCTGCTTCAAGCAGGCGGCGTGCAAACTGCGGATTCGCAGCCGCTTCCTCACTGACGACGTCAAAAAACTTGCTCAGCGCCGTCGCTGCATCAACTGGTTCGCGCTCGCCCATGTCCTCGTTCCTCACAGTGCCGACTCGGCGCTATGGAACAAATACAACGTTTGCGATCGCCGTGGCCATCTTTTCTACAGGCAGGGCCAGCGATCGCAGGCGCGGCGCATACTTCTCGTTATAGGTGCGCCATCGCCCCTCAATACGTTCGGCAACCCGGGCGGCTTGGACGCTGAACGGCACTGGCGGACTGATCAACTGACCGTCGTACTCCCTGCGCAATCCGTCAAGTTCACGTCGCTGTTCGACAGAGTTCGTGTACTTGGAAACCACGACGCGGAGTCTGAACCTGCGAATTTGGAGTCTGTCTTCAAGTCCAAGCCGGACGAACTCGCCCAGACTGCGCACCGAAATTGCATCGGCGATCGTCGGAGCGATCACGGTGTCGGCAAGCATGCAGGCGGCGCGTGTCATGGGACCAAAGCCGGGCTGGCAGTCCATGATCACGCAATCGAAATTATTTTCTGCACCTTGCAAAAACGCTGACATCACTTCGCGTCGCCAAGTCACAGGATTGTGCCCACGAGCCAAACACCAGCTGTCAAGTTCGTACTCGTCCATGGACAGTCTAGGGATCGATGGGAGGATCGAGATAAACCCCGGGCTATTGCCCATAAGCTCCGTTAAGTCGCCGACCCTGGGTTCGATGTAAGTTATCGACGCTTGGATGTTACCGAGTTGGGCATCGCTTAGCAGCCTGGGGAGCGTACGAACGCCGTCAGCAAGTGCCAATAATCCTCGTCGCGACAGCAGCATCAGGCTCGCATTTGCCTGTGGATCAAGATCGATTACCAGGACCCGCTTTGAGTGAACTCTGGCCCAGTTTTCCGCCAGAAACAGCGCTGTTGTCGACTTGGCGACGCCACCCTTGAAGTTGGCGATGACAACACGTTTCATTGCAGTCCCTCGATCCTACCGTTGAAACGGTGGATCGAATTTTCGATCAGAGCCTGCGCTCCCGGTGTGAAGCGAGCTTGTATGAATTCGTCGATCGCGTCAGCACTCTTGATACTGAATTCAGCCGGTATCCTGATCTCATAAGTATGAACTTGGTGCGGATCATGCACCGTGATCAACCCGATTCCGTGCAGACGGCAACTTTCTTCGATCAATCGATAATTCTGGTCGCCGCATGTGCAGACGTTGCGGTTCCACAATAAGAAGGAAGACTCGGCAAAGCGCCGGTGCGCTAACGCCTCATGTACTGACTGCAGGTTCGCGCCAGTTCTTGTCTTTATCTCGAAACTGACTGTTTCCACAAAGCAGACGGGCGCGAAACGCAACCGTCGAATACACACGGCCGCAACATCCATCCTGGACCACGCACCTTGGTCAACAACTTGAAGCTGTGAAACGTCTTCTGCGACGATCTCAACTCTCCCATGTCGCGGCCTTTGCACTGCATAGAAGTCAGAGTGCAAGTAGTTGAATACTAGTGGATAAAGGTCCCGCTCTGGTGTCACTTCTCGGAAATCGCCGAAATTAGGCCTCAACTCGCACATGCGTCACTACAAGCCCCCGAAAGCGAAGATCCGTGTCTTGCATGCAACGAATTTGCTCGCTCCGTCAATAACCGTCGCAACATGGCAAACTGAGCGTAGCCTTGCGGTCTTCCCTAAATCTTCTGATTGTACGCCCCAACTTCCGGATACGTCGCCAGGTGGCCGTCGATCTCGGCGAAGATGGCGCGCATGGCGGCTTCAGAGGTCGGGCTTTCGACGACGATCACCAGCTCGGGCTTGTTGGAAGAGGCGCGCACCAGGCCCCAGGTGCCGTCTTCCAGTTGGATGCGGATGCCGTTGACGGTGATCAGCTCGGCGACGGGCTGGCCGGCGATCGGCTTGCCAGCGGCGGCCAGTGCCGTGAAATGGGCAATGACGCGCTCGACGACGCCATATTTGACCTCGTCGCCACAATGCGGCGACATGGTTGGCGAGCCCCAGGTTTTTGGCAGGTCGTTCTTCAGATCGGCCATGGTCTTGGTGGGGTTGCGTTCGAGCATTTCCAGCACCGAGATGGCGGCGATCAGGCCGTCGTCATAGCCACGCCCGAATGGCGCCGAGAAGAAGAAGTGGCCGGATTTCTCGAAGCCAACCATGGTACCGTGCTCATGGTTGTAGCGCTTGATGTAGGAATGCCCGGTTTTCCAATAGGCGGTCTTGGCGCCGTTCTTTTTCAGCACCGGATCGCTGGAAAACAGCCCCGTTGATTTGACGTCGACGACGAAGCGGGCATTGGCATGCACCGACGAGATGTCGCGCGCCAGCATGACGCCGACTTTGTCAGCGAAGATCTCATGACCTTCATTGTCGACGACGCCGCAGCGGTCGCCATCGCCGTCGAAGGCGAGGCCGACATCAGCTTTGTGTTCCAATACGGCGGCCGAAACCGCATGCAGCATTTTAAGGTCTTCAGGATTGGGATTGTGGTTCGGGAACGTGTAGTCAAGGTCACAATTGAGCGGCACAACTTCGCAACCGACCGCCTCCAGAACCTGTGGTGAGAAGGCGCCGGCGGTGCCGTTGCCACAAGCGCAAATGACCTTGATCTTGCGCTTCAGTTTCAACCGCTTCGACAAGTCAGCCATATAACGTTCGGCCAGATCGGGAATGAATTTGTAAGCGCCGCCAGCGCGGATTTCGCACTTGCCTTCGAGTACAATGGCGCGCAGTGCGTCCATTTCCTCGGGGCCGAACGTCAGGGGCCGCTGAAACCCCATCTTGATACCAGTCCAGCCATTGTCGTTGTGGCTGGCCGTGACCATGGCGACGCCTTCAACGTCCAGTTCGAACTGGGCGAAATAGGCCATCGGCGACAGCGCCAGGCCAATGTCGTGCACTTCGGCGCCGCCGGCCATCAGGCCGTTCATCAGCGCCTGTTTGATGGCTTGCGAATAGCCGCGGAAATCATGGCCCACGACAATGCGCGGTTTGACGCCACGGCTGTGCATCAGCGTCGCCAGACCCATGCCGATGGCTTGCATGCCGGGCAGGTTGACTTCCTGCGGATACAGCCAGCGCGCGTCGTACTCGCGAAAGCCGGTCGGCTTGACCAACGGCAGCTGCTCGAAGGCGAGGGTATTGGATTTCAGGTCGGCGCGCGGGCGTGGGAAGTTCGCCATGGGATTCAGGTCCTAAGCTGCAGCGAATCAATCGAGTCTGCGAGCAACCGAACGCTAATCTGACTGTGGTGCAAGGTTTTACTGCTCAAGCACCAGTTCGCGGCCGCGAATGTCGAGGCGTGTCAGGCGTTGCAGAAAGCTCATGCCGAGCAGCGTTTGAAACAATTTGCCGGGCTCTGTGACGAAGCCCTCCACGTTTCTAACCGAGATGTCGCCAATGCGGATTTCGTCGATCGTCACGGGGGCGATACGGGCCTCGCCATTGGCAGTTTGCGAGACATGCGTGTAATCGCTGTCCTGCACGATGATGCCGATGCGGTCGGCATCCTCATAAGTCAGTGCTACGGCGGTAGCGCCGGTGTCGACGATCACCTCAATCTCGCGGCCATTGACCGTGGCGGTTGAATAGAAGTGACCATTTTCAGCGGATTGCAGGGTGACAGTGCGTTGAAAGGGATCAACTGCCGGTGCCTCGGCGACACGTTGCGCTGGCGCACCGATGCCGGTGGCGCGGCGTGTCAGTGCCTGAATGTCGGTGAAGAACAGGATGCAGGCGCCAGCAACCGCAGCGACCATGAGCCAGCCAGCTACTTCACGCGCCAGGGAGCGCAAGCCCGTCGTCGACGCCATGACTGACAACCCCACCGATACGCTCGAGGGACTTGAGTTGCCGCGCAAGCAATCAGCCGCGCAGCGTCAGGAAGTCCCCGGAAAACGTATATGACTTGAGCTTGCTTAAGAAACTCATACCGAGCAGGTTTTCGTCGAGCACGCCGGGCTTGGCGACCAGAGCCGGGATGTCACGGACTTCCAGCGGACCAATCGACACGCGCGACAAGCGCACCGGCGCGGCATAGGCCGTGCCATTGGCGGTGCTGACGGGAACCGAATAGACGAGACCGGCCAAATCAATGCCGGCCCGCTCGGCGTCGACTGGGCGCAAGACGATCGACGACGCGCCCGTATCGACCATCAATTGCAGGGCCTCGCCATTGACTTGCGCGCGCGCCACGAAATGCCCGTCATCGCGTTTCCGCAGGCGCACGGCACTGGCGCCCGCGTCGCCCTGTTCCGTGACTTGCACGGCAGTGCCTGGCGGTGACAGTTCAATGCCGACACGGGCGGATACCAACCCGATTTCATCGCGGAAGGCATAGACCGCGACCAGCGCCAGTCCGCCGGCTATCCAGATCGCCATGTCCCGCACACCAGTGCCGAGGCGTCCCTCATATTGGCGCCAAACCGAGCCGCCAATGAACAGCAGCACGATTGACGCGAAGATGATGCTGGCGATCTGGCCGGGCGCCAAGCCGGTCAACGCCGTCGTGTCCTGGCCGAGCAGCAGCGCGATGCCCGCCAACAACACGACGATCAGGATTATCCAGGCGATCATGTCGCGAACCTTACTTGTGAGTGCTGCGTGGCCCGTCGCCGGCTGCTTTGAGCCGCAATGGCAGATCCGCCATCACCCGCCGCCGTTCATGCGGCGAAAAGCGGCTCCAACTGGCGATCTCGTGCAAGGTTCGCCCGCACCCGGTGCACAGGCCCCGCGCGTCATCGATGACGCAGATGTCCACGCACGGCGTTTCCAATGTCATTCTTCCTGCGTTTGGCATGCTGACCCAGCCCGGCTGATCCAGTCCGGCATGCCACAGATGGTTGCGGGCCGCAAACGGCGCAAGTCCCGGGCGGCTGCCAATCCTGCAAGGATCGGCCGAGCGGACGAAACTCGCCGCCGAAGCCGGCCGGGTCAACTGCCCCACGACGGCTGCACCACATCCACCACACGCCGTTCAGCTTCGGCAATTCAGCTTCAGCAATTCACTTTCGGCTGGTCAGCCTCGGCCTGGCTGGCTCAGCAGGCTGCCGCTCGGGCTGCACTGCCAGCCTGCGGCTCTGCTTGTGGCGTTCGGCGCCGAGCGGCTGCAGAGGTTCGATGCGGCGCAGCACTCGTTCGCGCGGCAGGGTGATGCTTGCCTCGGTGCCTTTGCGCAGTTCGCTCTTCAACTCAAAGCTGCCGCCATGGATCTCGATCAGGCTCTGGACAATCGACAGGCCAAGTCCGGTACCACCTTCGGCCGAGCGCTCAGCGAGCGAGCCCTGGCCAAACGCCTGCAGCACGCGCGGCAATTCTTCCTTCGGGATGCCGGGTCCGGTATCGCGCACTGAAAGTGTTTGCGCACCGTACTCGCCGGCTTTCACCGTGAGTGTGATCTGGCCGTTCTGCGGTGTAAACTTCATGGCGTTCGACATCAGGTTGAGCACGATCTGGCGCAGCGCCCGCTCGTCGGCCCAGATTGGCGCCAGTCCGGGTTCAAATTCCTCAACGATGCGCAATTGCTTGCTGTCGGCGCGCAGTTGCAGCAGCCGGTGGCAGTCCGCAGCGACAGCGGCCAGCGTTACGGCGCTTTCCTGCAATTGGTGGCGGCCGGCCTCGATCCGCGACAGGTCGAGGATCTCGTTGATGACGTGCAGCAGATGCTTACCGCTGTCATGAATGTGACGGCAGTATTCCTTATACTGCTTGTTCTCCAGCGGGCCCATCATCTCAGCCATCATGACTTCCGAGAAGCCAAGAATGGCGTTCAGCGGCGTGCGCAATTCGTGGCTCATATTGGCCAGGAAGCGTGACTTGGCGAGATTGTCGGCCTCAGCGCGGCGGCGGGCTTCATCAGAGATCGCCTTGGCCTCTTCCAACTGCGCGATCAGGCCATCCTTCTCTGCACGGAACGCGAACATGGCGGTGACCGTGGCATTCAAGCCCTTGGCCAGGAACATGAAATAGATGTGCACGCCGAGCGCCATGGCGGCCATCGCCCAATATACCGGGCTGTTCTGCTCACCGAAGCGCAGCATCAGAGCCAGCGTGATCGGGATGGTGCCGGCATAGACGATTGACATGACGGTGGAGGCAAACAGCAGTCGCAAGGTCAGCACGACGATCAGTGCCGCGAACACAAAGATGTGGCCCGAGGCATCGGCCGGGGCGCGGCCGACAATAGCAATCCCGGCCCAGGCGGCGCCATACACGATCTCGGCCGTTGTCAGGCGGCGCCGCCACTTCGCGACGTCGACCTTCTCGCGCGGGATCGCGACAAAGCGCCGGCAAATGCTGATCAGGAAACCGCGCACCACCAGCACCATGACCAGCCAGATCGCGACTTCGTCGGCTGGCGCCCAATACATCGACGTCAATGCGATGATGATTGCCAGCAGCGGGATGGTAAAGGTAGCGCCGAGTTCGTTGCGCACGAACATCGAGAGCAGTTCGTAATCGAACTCCGGCTTGATATCGTCGCGCTGCGTCAGCCGGGCGCGCGCCAGTTTCACGCTCGCCGACGTCGCGGCGCTGCCACGCTTGCTGGGCAAGGGCCGCTGAGCTGTGGCAGGATCGGCGGCGGGACTCATACGCACACGCTGGCAATCGCGCGAGACTAGACATCGCGCCAACAATTGGGATGGGGATCCGTACCCTTGGCACGCAAAGCTGCACGCGCAAGGTTACCAAACCGTTTCGGCTGGCGCCTGCGGCTGACGGTATTTGTTGGGTTCTTGAGCGTTCTCGGCGTGATCTGGCGGAGCGGCTGGCAAGCTCCCTTGCCAACCGCGCCGCTGACAGGTCAGGCCCGCGTGGTTGACGGCGATGGCTTACGGCTTGGCAATGACGTGATCCGGTTGATCGGTATTGACGCACCCGAACGCGACCAAACCTGCCAGCGTGATGGCCGCGATTATGCTTGTGGGCGCGAAGCGGCTGACCGCTTGGCCGCGCTGATCGCCGGCCGCCAGGTGCGTTGCATCGCCAAGCGGCATGACCGCTACCAGCGGCTGCTTGGCGCCTGCACCGCCGGTGACATCGACCTGAACCAGCGCATGGTCGCGACCGGATGGGCAGTTGGCTACGAAGACCAGTACCGGGCTGAGGAAGCGACCGCCAAAGCCGCCGGGCTCGGGCTCTGGCGTGGCACTTTTGAGCGGCCACGCGCCTTCCGCCGCGAGCAGGGCGATGCCATGGGTTGGTGGAGCTGGCTGCCGTGGTGAAGGCAAGCAGCGTTCAATCGCTGCCAGCGCTACTGGATCAGATTCGTGCCTGCCGGATTTGCCGCGATCAGCCAGCCAACGGCAGACCCCTGCCGCATGAGCCGCGCCCGGTGCTGCGCGCCGCCTCGACTGCCCGCATCGCCATTTGCGGTCAGGCTCCAGGCACCCGCGTGCACGCTTCGGGCATGCCCTTTTCTGACCCGTCGGGCGAGCGGCTGCGTGCCTGGCTGGGACTCGATCCGGTCGATTTCTACGACGAGGCGCGCATGGCGATCATACCCATGAGCTTTTGCTTCCCCGGTCTCGACGCCAAAGGCGGCGACCTGCCACCGCGCCGGGAGTGCGCGCCGGCCTGGCGGCAACAAATCTTCACCCACCTCCCGAGGCTCGAACTGCTCGTGCTAATTGGTTGGCACGCACAGCGCTGGCATTTGCAATCGCTTGCCAAGGCTTCGCTGACTGACACCGTCGCGGCTTGGCGCGACTATCTCTCAGCGCCATCGGGACCAGCGCTGATACCGCTGCCGCATCCTTCCTGGCGCAATTCGGGCTGGCTCAAGCGGCACCCCTGGTTTGCGCAAGAGCTGCTCCCTGTGCTGCGGGAACGGGTTGCAAACCATATGGCGTGATAGGAAATTGCCCCTACTGGACAACGCGCGCGACGCGTTCCATAAAAATTCATTGCGCGAGTTGCCGTTTGCTCCACTTTTCATTGCGCGGGAGGTGTCATGCTCGACGAAATGGACATCAAGATACTCCGTATCCTGCAGGAAGACTGCACGATGCCGGTCGCCGAGATCGGCAAGCGCATCGGCCTGTCAACCACGCCATGCTGGCGGCGCATCCAGAAGCTGGAGGAGGACGGCGTCATCCGCAAGCGCGTGGCGCTGCTCGACCCGGCCAGCATCCGCACCGACGTGACGGTGTTCGTGGCGATCACCACCAACCAGCACACCAAGGAATGGCTGGAGCGCTTCCATGCCGCCGTCAACGACTTCCCCGAAGTGGTGGAATTCTATCGCATGAGCGGCCAGGTTGACTATATGCTGCGCGTCGTGGTGCCCGACATTCACGCCTATGACCGCTTCTACAAGAAGCTGATCGCGCGCATTGAACTGTCTGATGTCAGCTCCAGCTTCGCCATGGAACAAATCAAGTTCACGACGGCGCTGCCACTCGAATTCGCCATGCCCGAAGCTGCCCAGCGCCGCAAGAAAGCCAAGTCTGAGGTGGCGTAGGGTGCGATATGGCCAGAGGCCTTTCGCACCCGACAGACGACACTTGCTTGCTGCCGCGAACACTTCGATAGTGCGCATCATCATCTTTGGGGCACTTCGCTCCGCCCTTGGAACCCTTGCATGTCGACCGCTGGTGACCGCCAACTGCCCGAAACGCTGATCCGCGAACGGCTGGCTGTACTGCGCCAGGAACATCGCGATCTCGACAGCGCCATCGCGGCTCTGGAAGACAACGAGAGCGGCGACCAATTGCAGGTGACGCGACTGAAGAAACGCAAGCTGAAGCTGAAGGACGAGCTGGCGATGCTCGAAGACAAGCTGTTGCCGGATATCATCGCGTGACTGACGCCCTGGCCAGCTCCGGCATTCGCGTCGGCATCATCATGGGCAGTCAGTCGGACTGGCCGGTCATGCGCCGTGCCAGCCTGATCCTCACTGAACTCGTCGTCGCGCATGAAACCCGCATTGTCTCGGCGCACCGGACGCCGCAACGGCTTTATGAGTATGCCACGACGGCGCAAGCGCGCGGCATCGCCGTGATTATCGCGGGTGCCGGCGGCGCGGCGCATTTGCCGGGCATGACGGCGGCGCTGACGCTGCTGCCGGTGCTCGGCGTGCCGATGCACAGCAAGGCGCTGAGTGGCCAAGATAGCCTCTTTTCAATCGTACAGATGCCAGCCGGCATTGCCGTCGGCACGCTGGCGATCGGCGAGGCCGGCGCCACCAATGCCGGCCTGCTGGCGGCGCAGATCCTGGCCTTGTCGGATGCGGCCCTGGCTGGCCGGCTGGCGGCGTGGCGCGCGCGCCAGACCGATGCGGTGGCCGAGAGCCCCCATCAAGGTACGGGCGATGCCAGCTAAGCCGTTACAGCCCGTTCCGCCAGGCGGCCGCATCGGCATCCTGGGCGGCGGCCAACTCGGCCGTATGCTAGCGCTAGCCGCTGCCCGGCTCGGGCTGGCAACGCACATCTATTCCGATAGCGCTGGCACTCCGGCCGCAGCGGTCGCCGCGCATACCGCCAACGGCGGCTATGACGACGAACGTGCTATCGCTGCCTTCGCAGCCGGCGTTGACGTGGTCACCTTCGAGTTCGAAAACATCCCGCTCGCCGCGGTCGATGCGGCGCTGACGCATGCGCCCGTATTCCCGCCGCGCCGGGCGCTGGAAGTGGCGCAAGACCGCTGGCTGGAGAAGTCATTTCTGTCGGAGCTTGGGCTGACTGTTGCACCCTTCGCGATGGTCAGCTCCGAGGCGGATCTCGCGACGGCGATGCAAACGGTTGGCACGCCCGCGATCCTGAAGACCCGCCGCTTTGGCTATGACGGCAAAGGGCAAGCGCGACTGGCGACAGCCGCCGATGCCGCAGCCGCCTTGAACGAACTGGCCGGCGCGCCCGCCATCCTGGAAGGATTGGTGCCGTTGGCGGCGGAGCTTTCGGTCATTGCCGTGCGCGGCCGCGATGGCGCGATGGCTTGCTACGATTGCCCCGCCAACGTGCATCGCGACGGCATCCTGCATACCTCCACGGTGCCATCCGGCTTGCCGGATGCCGTGCATGGGGAAGCCACGCGGATTGCCCGGCGGATCGTCACGGCGCTCGACTATGCTGGCGTAATCGGCGTCGAATTGTTCCTGACGCAGGACGGCCGCCTGCTGGTCAACGAGATCGCTCCGCGCGTGCACAATTCCGGGCACTGGACGATGGATGCCTGCATCACCAGCCAGTTCGAGAACCACATCCGCGCCATTGCCGGCTGGCCGTTGGGCGGCACCGCGCGCCACTCCGACGCGGTGATGACCAATCTGATCGGCGATGACGCTGCCCCTTGGCGCGATCTCGCCACCGAGGCCAATCTCGGACTCCACCTCTACGGCAAGGGCCAAGCCCGCGCCGGCCGCAAGATGGGCCACGTCACGCGTATCAGTCCGCTGCGTCAGCCACGACGGAATGCGAAGGACAGCACGCGATGAAAACCGTTCTGGTCACTGGTGGCGCTGGTTTCATCGGCTCGCATGTGGTGCGGGTCATGGTCGCTGACCCGGGCATTCGCGTGGTCAACATCGACGCGCTGACCTATGCCGCCGACACAAGGCTGCTCGAGCCGCTGGCGCCAACGCGCCGCTATGCCTTTGAGGCCGTCGACATCCGCAATCTCGCGGCGGTGCGCGCGGTGTTCCAGCGCTACCGGCCGGATTGGGTGCTGCATCTGGCAGCTGAATCTCATGTTGACCGGTCCATTGAAAACCCGCTGATCTTTGTCGAAACCAATGTGGTTGGCACCGCCAATATGCTGGTTGCGGCGCGCGAGCACTGGTCGGCGCTGAAGGGACTGGCGCGCGATGCCTTCCGCTTCCTGCACGTGTCAACGGACGAAGTATTTGGCGCGCTTCCGGGCGACGGCACCTTCAACGAAGCCACGCCCTACGACCCGTCTTCGCCGTATTCCGCCAGCAAGGCAGCGTCCGACCATTTGGCGCGCGCCTGGCACCGGACCTATGGCTTGCCGGTGCTGATCAGCAATTGCTCCAACAATTACGGCCCCGGACAATTTCCCGAGAAGCTGATTCCGTTGATGATCCTCAAGGCATGGCGCGGCGAGTTGCTGCCGGTCTATGGCAATGGCGCCAATGTGCGCGACTGGCTGCATGTCAGCGACCATGCGGCGGCGTTGAAAACCGTGATCGCGTCAGGCGAAGTTGGCGCTACTTATTGCATCGGCGGCCACAACGAGCTGCGTAATCTCGACGTCGTGCACGCCATCTGCGACCGGCTTGACGCCACGACTGGAACACTGCCGTCGGGCGCGCGCCGGAGCCTTGTGACCTATGTGCGCGACCGGCCTGGCCATGATTACCGCTACGCCATCGACGCCACCCACATCGGCGACACACTCGGCTGGCGGCCGCGCTTCACCTTTCAAGCCGGCCTGGCCGAGACCATCGACTGGTACCTGGACAATCAATGGTGGTGGCAGCCGCTGATTGATCGCAGCGACGCCCTCAATCGCCGCGGCCTCAGCGCGGCCAAGTAGCGTTTGCAGGTTGTCATCACGGGCGACGAGAGGAGATTGTTCGCGTGCCCCATAACTTGCTGATCCGTGACGTGCGACCCACAGGCGGGCCCGCAACCGATGTGCTGGTGCGGGCTGGCCGGATTGTGCAGCTTGGGGCTGGGCTGGAAGCGCCGGGCACGCGCGTGCTGGATGGCGGCGGCCGGCTGATGCTGCCGGGGCTGGTTGAAGCCCACACGCATCTCGACAAATCGCTGATCGGCATGGGCTGGCATCCGCATTTGGCAGGGCCGCGCATTATCGACAAGATCGAAAGCGAGCGGAAACTGAAGCGCGCGCGCGGCATTGATCCAGAGCGGCAGGCGCGCCGTCAGGTGCTGCAATCGGTGGCATTCGGCACGACGCATATCCGCAGCCATGTTGATGTCGATACAGAGCATGGATTGGCCGGTATCGAAGGCGTTGCGGCGGCGCGTGCAGCATCGAGTTGGTCGCTTTCCCGCAGTCAGGGTTGCTGAACCGGCCGGGCACGCTGGAACTGATGGATCAGGCGCTCAGCCAAGGTGCGGACGTTGTTGGCGGGCTCGACCCGTGCAGCATGGACCGCGATCCCAAGGGCCATCTCGACGCGGTGTTCGACCTGTCGCAGAAGCACGGCAAGCCGATCGACATTCACCTGCACGAACCCGGCGAGATGGGTGCGTTTTCCATTGAGCTGATCCTGGAGCGGACCAAGGCGCTTGGGCTAAGCGGCCGCGTTGTCATCAGCCACGCCTATTGCCTGGGCGCGGCCGATCGCGAGCTGACCGATCCGCTAATCGCTGCGATCGCCGGCCATGGCGTCGCCGTCATGACGACAGCACCGATGGAAGGCGCGCCGCTGCCGTTGCTGCGGCTGCTCGATGCCGGCGTCGTCGTCTGTTCCGGCTCAGACGGCATCCGCGACTCTTGGAGCCCTTACGGCAATGGCGACATGCTGGAGCGCGCCATGTTGATCGGCATGCGCAACGATCTGGCGCGCGACGACGAGATCGAGCGGGTGCTTGCGGTTTGCACGACGGGCGGCGCCCGCGCCATGCGCCTCAGCGGCTACGGCCTGGAGCCGGGTTGCGCTGCCGACTGCGTGCTGCTGCCCGGCGAAACCATCGCGGACGCGGTGGTGACACGCCCGGCGATGCGCACCGTCATCAAGTCCGGCCGCGTCGTCACCTAGGCTGGGCTTCGCGAAGGGCTCAGCCCAGCCTGCGCGGTGGCCCCGTTTGTGCGAGCGTTGGCAGCGCCAGCCATGGCTTGCCGCAGGCCGGCCTGCAAGGCTGTCTGATCTGCACCGGGGAAATCAGCGGCGAGCATCAGGGCGCGGCGGAAGCTGGCGGCGGCGCGGGCGAACCCGCCAGCACTTCTGCGGGCGTTGGCTCGGACAAGATCGATCGATCCGGTCAAGGCCAGATCATCGGCGCTCTCGGTGGACACTGACAACAAGGCTCGCTGCGCGTGGAAGCAGGCACGGTCGATCGCTACAGCGTCCGTCGCCAGCCGCGCCCGGGCCAACCAGAGCCGCGCCGTCAAGCGGGCGTGATCCGCCTGGCCAACGGAGCTTGTGTTGCCCGCTGCCAACGCGACAGCCGCCAGGCCTTCGTCAATCCGCACGGGATCGGCCATGCTGGTGCCAAGGTCGAGAGCAATCCGGGCAAGTGCGCCTGCACAGGCTGATCGTTCCGCCACGGGCCAGCTCGGCGGCGCGACCCGCAGCAACTGGCGTAGCGCCGCCATGGCGCTCCTGCCGCTGGCCAGCTCCGGCTCGACCAAGGCGATATGGGCTCTGGCCGCTGCCAACAGGTGAGCCCGCGCAAACTGCGTTGGCAATGCTGCGACCGCCCCCCTTGTGACTGGCCCCTCTGTGACTGGCCCCCCTGTGACTGGACCAGCCAACGCAGCGCCGCCGCCGGCCTCAGTACCAGCTGACGACAACAGCGAAACTGCCCGCCGCAACGCCGGTAGCAGTTCACGTGAGCCATCCTGCCATTGTACGCGCCGCAACAGCACCGCCGTCGCCAGCAGTACGGCCTGCGCATCGCGCGGCAGGCCCGTCAAGTCTGGCATCAGGTTGGGGCCGGTGAAGCCGCCCGCTCGCCAGGTGTCAGTGCCTCCGCGCACGGTCAGTAACGAACGGCCCGTGACGCCACTGGCGAAGCTCGACAGCACCGGGCCATCAGTCGCGTTCAGCTCCCGTGTCAGGTCCGGCGCCGCAAGCCGGTGGCATCCCTGCCGAACCAGCCGGCGCAAGCGGGCACTGCCTGGTCCGTCAACCAGCAGCCGGCCATCGGGGAACCGGACCCCGCGGAACAGGCCCACCAGCGCGAACACGATGAGGCCCAGCGCGGCCAGGATCAGTGCCGTCAACAGGATTGGTATGATCGCCATGGCATCACGCCATACGACCACCGTGGCCAACGGGCCACGCTCGATCGCTCACATAGTTTAGACACGGCATTGTGAGGACCGTGCCGCAATCTTGGCCCGCCGCTGCCGCAAACCGGTGGTCTCATACGTCATCGATAGCGGCAATCGAGGAGCAAGCGCGTGGTGTCAGGCATCTATCAGCTTTTGCGTGGCGCCTTCCGGCACACCGCCACCATCATAGTCGCAGTGGCCGTGGTCCTGGCGGTCGACGTATTCGCCACTAAGGCAGTGCTGGCAGCCGAGGGCCATGCCGTCGTCAGCAATTCAACGACGGTGCTTCTGGTTCTGGGCATCCTGATGGCATCGATGGCCGTGATGCGCACCCTGATCCACCAACATTTGCGCGCCGTACGTATGGCGAAACAAACTGTACAGCCGCGCGATTGAATTAGCCCTGCGTCCAACCCACTTTTGAGCTCAGGCGCGAGCGCTATGCCGTTGCGCCGACAGGAGACAACCAGCATGACAGTCGGCAATCAGCGTCGCGCGCGAAGGGTGCTGGTGGCCACATTGGCCGTCACGACGACAGCCAGTGCGGCGTGGTTCGGCGCTGGACTGGTGCAGCCGGCGCGGCAAGCCGTAGCCGGATTGGTGGCCCTGATCGATGGTTCGGTGATTGCGACGCCGGCCCTGGCTCTCAGCAGCCTGGGCAGCTCCAGTTTATCAGGGGGCCTGTCCGAGGAAGCCCTGTTGCAGATGTCAGCCTTCGAAGCTGGTCCCTTGACGCCCGTGGCCCTGGTCCCGGCACAATGTGATCCGGCCAAGGATGCCGCCAATCTGGCGCGGCCAGTCGAGCGTCAGCTCTGACGCCAGAGCGCACGGTTAGGCTTCCGTCCCTGAGCAGCCGAACCACCGCAGGTTGCCGCTTGGGTCGCTGAGTGTGAACTCGCCGCTGTTCCACGGCGTTGGTGGAAAGCGGAGCGGCCGGACACGGCGCGGCTGCCGGCGGGGCTCGGCTCGAAGTGCAGTTCCGGCGCGTCACGCCGAAGGATCAAAGAGGCCTCGTCCTCGAACCGCGATTCGCTGAAGCCGAGCGAAACAAGGCAGAACGCCTTGGTGGCGGCGATGTCGCGCGCGATCAGCACCGGCCTCGCGCGGGCCGGGCCGAGGCTTTCGCGACGCCCATCGGGCGGAATTCCGACGGACGAAATGGCGCTGGTCGTGCCTGGCAGTTCCGTGGGTAATCGTGATTCCATCAAGCCGCAGTCTTTTTGAATATCTGGCGATACTTTGCGTGACTTCCAGACGCGTTGAGCGGCTTTCATGACCGAGTTTTCACGCCTCGCGAACACGGCCCGATCACTGCGTGGTAGTGTATCCCGGCGTTCACATTCAATCCCGCGTCGCCCCAGATTGTTGCTGCTACCGATCCTGAGCCCACCACCTTGAACCCCATCATTGCAGTCCTGGAAACCGTTGTGCCGGTGTTCGCCCTGATCCTGGGCGGCTATCTGACGGCGCTGTTCAAGCTGCTGCCGGAAGGCACGGCGCGCGGGCTGGCGGACTTCACGTTCGGCATCGCCATGCCAGCTCTGTTGTTCCGCACCATCATCGTCAGCGGCTCCACTGGCGCCTCGCCCTGGGCGCTGGTGCTGGCGTTCTTCGCCGCCGACGCGCTGGTCTGGGTGCTGTCGACGCTGGTCGCCAAGTACTGGCTGAAGCGCCCGCCGCTCGACTGGGCAGCGATCGGCATGGCGACGGCGTTTGGCAACACGGCGATGCTTGGCCTGCCTTTGGGGCAGACCTATTTTGGCGACCGGGCGGCAGCCGCGATTGCCGTGATCATCGCCGTACACGCGCCGATCCTGTGGGTCATCGGTACCGTACAGCATGAGATCCTGCGTGGCGGTGCGCGCGATAAGCTATTGACACGACTATGGGAATTGACGCTTGAGCTGTCCCGGAACCCGATCGTGGTGGCGGTCACGCTGGGCAGCCTCTGGCGCTTGAGCGGTGTCGGCTTGCCGGTGATTGCCGACCGGACACTAGAGATGATCGGTCAGGCCGGCATCCCCGGTTCGCTGTTCGCGCTCGGCCTCAGCCTGACGCGCTTTGAGGTGCGCACGGATCTGAAGGCCTTGCTCGCCATCAC
>JANNSA010000546.1:0-29451 GCA_031402115.1 Hyphomicrobiaceae bacterium
CCGTAAGGCAATCGATGCGATGAATCAGCTCGGCGAGCGCGAGCGGTTTAACAAGGGCCTGTACTCTTGGATCGGCTTCCGCTCGATTGGCATTCCGTACACGGTCGCCGAGCGCGCGCACGGCCAAGCCAAATGGAGTCCGCGTCGGCTGTTGCATTTCGCGCTCGACGGCATCATGTCATTCTCCACCGTGCCGTTGCGCATCTGGTCTTATCTCGGCCTGCTGATCTCGGCGATCGCCTTTGGCTATGCTCTGATCTTCCTGGTCCACACGCTGGTGTTCGGCCGCGATCTGCCCGGTTTCCCAACGCTGATCATCTCCATCATGATCCTGTCGGGCGTGCAGCTGATCTCGCTCGGCGTGCTCGGCGAATACATCGGGCGTATCTACGAGGAGGTGAAGGCACGGCCGCTTTACCTGATCGCCGAAACGGTGGGAATCGCGCCGCGGCAATCGCCGTGACGCCCAAGGTCATACTGTGTGCCGATGACTATGCGATCACTGAAGGGGTCAGCGACGCCATCGATGCGCTGGTAGCGGCGGGCAGGCTTTCGGCGACCAGCGCCCTCGTCACCGGGCGGCATTGGCCTAGCCTCGGCACACGTTTGGCACACTTGCGCGGGCGCGCAGCCATTGGGTTGCATCTCAATCTCACGCTCGGATCACCGCTCGGCGCGATGCCTGAGCTCGCGCCAGATGGTCGTTTTCCTGCCATTGGCACGCTGACGCAGCGTGCTCTGAGCGGGCAGATTGATGCCAAGGAAGTGGCCGGGGAGTTCAGTCGTCAGATCGCTGCCTTTACGTCTGGCACAGGCCATTCGCCAGATTTCGTCGACGGTCATCAGCACGTCCATTCCTTGCGTGGCGTGCGCGATGGCTTGCTCGCTGCGCTGCGGGCCCGTGCGTGGACGGCGCCGCCGCTGATCCGCAACCCGGCCGACAGCCCACTGGCAAACGCCTGGCGCGGCGTCGCGCTGACAAAAGCGACGTCAGTGGGCATGCTTGCCGTCGGATTTGGCCGGCGTGTTCGCGCGGCTGGCTTCCCTACCAATCACGGTTTTTCCGGGTTCTCGGATTTCCAACTGGGAACGTCTTATGAGACTGAACTGCGCCAGTGTTTCGCCGTGCGCGGCGCGAGACCCTTGGTGATGTGCCACCCCGGTTTCCCCGACACCGAGCTTGCGAGCCTCGATCCACTTACCGACCGCCGCCGCGAGGAGTTCGATGGTCTGATGTCCGCTGATTGGCTGGACGAGGAACTGTGGCGGCCCGACCGTGACGCTGGCAACCTGTGGGGGCCGGCATGAGTTCGAGCAACCGGTCTAGAGCCAAACACATCGCCAGTTTCGTACTGGCCGGTTCGCTGGCGTTCGTGACGGACATCGGCGTACTGACGGCCTTGACGCAAGGCCTCGGCGTCAGCCCGTTCCTGGCACGGATTGGCTCCATTTCTGTCGCGATGGTGGTGTCATGGCTGATCAACCGCGCGCTGACCTTCCGCGCGAGTGGGCCACCCACGCTCGCCGAGTTCGGCCGCTTTGCCGGCATCGCCTGGAGCGCCAACATTGTCAATTATCTGGTGTTCAGCGCCATCCTGCTGGTGCGCCCAATAACCCCGGAAATCCTCGCGGCCGGCCTATCGGCGATTCCCGCGATGGTATTGTCCTATCTCGGCATGCGACTGGCTGTGTTTCGCTAAGCAACGGCCACAGGATGTCGCGTGCGCAATCCGCCATGGAAACCAAAGGGGGCGGGGTCAAACGGATCGCTGACGCGCGCTACATGCCCCAGCGCAAAGCAGGCGTGTGAACAGGCGCGTCCCACAGCCGCGCCATCTCGTCATCGAGCCGCGTCAGCGTAATGGAACAGCCGGCCATGTCGAGCGAGGTGATGTAGTTGCCCACCAGCGAGCGGGCGATGGTGAAGCCGTGCTGCTCGGCGACGCGGCGGGCGTTGTCGTACATGACGTAAAGTTCCATCAACGGCGTGCCGCCAAAGCCATTGACCAGAAGCAGCACCGGACCACGCGCCGCCGCAAAGTCCGTGGCGATGGCCGTCACCATTTCCTCGGCGATATCGCGCGCCGGCATCAGCTTGACGCGGCGGCGGCCGGGCTCACCATGGATGCCAACGCCCATTTCCATTTCATCGGGACCAAGAGCAAAGGTCGGCTTGCCCGCGGCCGGCACCGTGCACGAGGTCAGTGCCACGCCCATCGACCGGGTGGCAGCGTTGACGCGCTCACCAAGCGCCTGGCAACCGGCGAGATCAAGGCCGCGCTCGGCTGCCGCGCCGACCACCTTCTCGACAATCATGGTGCCAGCGACGCCACGCCGCCCCGTGGTGTAGAGCGAGTCCTTGACGGCGACATCGTCATTGGTGACGACGCGGGCGATCTCGCCGCCGCTCATCTCGGCCGCTATATCGAAGTTCATGATGTCGCCGTCGTAATTCTTGACGATCATCAACACGCCAGCGCCGCCGTCGACGGCCTTGCAGGCGTCAAGCATCTTGTCGGGCGTCGGCGCCGTGAAGACTTCGCCTGGGCAAGCGGCGTCGAGCATGCCGTGGCCGACAAAGCCGGCGTGCAGCGGTTCATGGCCGGAGCCGCCGCCTGAGATCAGCCCAACTTTGCCCCACGACACGAACTTGCGCCGCACGAACTTGCGGCCCCCGCCCAGAACGACCAGATCAGCATGCGCGGCGGCGAAGCCATCCAGGCTCTCGGCCAGCACGGTTTCCGGACCATTGATCAGCTTTTTCATGAGAATTTCCTATTTGTCGAAACGGACGCCGCCTGCTTCTCCCTCTCCCCATTGCTCCTTCAGCAATGGCGAGAGAATCGAGGTGATGAGCAAAACCATAGGCAGCGCTCCTGTCCATGGGCGCGGAACAAGTTACTGCCCCTCACCCTGACCCTCTCCTCGTGAAGTATGGGGAGAGGAAATCCGCGCGACCCTCACACCTTGCCTTCCAACACATCCAGTATGGCTTCCACCATCAGCTGGGTCGAGCGGGCGCCGGCATCCATGTGGCCGATGGAGCGTTCGCCGAGGAACGAGGCGCGACCGCGGATGGCGGGCATGTCAATGGTCGAGCGGGCACCAGCTTCGGCGGCGGCGCGCATGCGGCCGGCCGGATCGCCATCGGTGACGCTGGCAAGGAGCGCGTCGCGCACCGGCGCCAGCACGTCGATCATGGTCTTCTGGCCGACATCGGATTTGCCGCGCGACTTGACACCTTCCACCGCGGCCGCATAGGCCCTCGCGGCTTCCGCCAGCGTTGGCGCTGCGGTCATGTTCTTGCCCAGCGTCATGAACAGCGTGCCGAACAACGCGCCCGATGCCCCGCCGACGGTCATCACCAGCTTGGTGCCGATCGCTTGCAGCGCTTGCGGCAGCGGCTGCGCCTTGATCGCGTCAAGGTCCGCGAGCACCGCCTCCCAACCCCGCTTCATATTGATGCTGTGATCGCCGTCGCCGACCGCCTGATCCAGCGCCGTCAGTTCGTCATAAGCGCCGATCACGCGCGCCGACAACGTGGTCACCAGCTTTTCCGTCAAGGCCGCATCGAAGTTCATGCTCTTGGGTCCTTAGTTCAGGCGTTAGCCCAGCCCTGGCGAATATTGCGGACACCGTCGAGATAGACGCTCTCTGGGCTTGGCGACAGATCGCGCCAGACGCGCGTGGCAGCCGCGAGTTCCGGAAGGCCGCGACCGAACGCTTCAATGGTCAACCAACCGTCATATCCGGAGTAACGCAGCGCCCGATAGGTCTCGCGCCACGGCACGTTGCCACGACCGGGTACGCCGCGGTCATTTTCGGAGATGTGCACATTGGCGATGTGGCGCAGATGCGCGGCGATGGCGCCAACTGGGTCGCGTTCTTCGATGTTGGCGTGGAAGGTATCGTACATACCGCGCACATTTGGGTGCCCGACCTGATCGAGATAGGCTGACATGTCAGCCATAGTGTTGACAAAGTAGCTCTCGAAGCGGTTGAGCGCTTCCAGGCAGATCGTGACACCGCGCGCCTTGGCGTATTCACCGGCGGTCCGGTGCACGTCTGCCGCCCAGGATTTCTCATCGGCGGTGACAGCCGTGCCGCTGAACTGGCCAAGCGTTGAATGCAAGGGGCCGCTGAGCAACGGCGACCCGAGCGCCTGTGAGCAATCCGTCAGGTACTTCAGCCAATCAAGACCCGCAGCGCGCACTGCCGGGTCCGGCGATATGATGTGCTTGTCAGCTGATGGCACCACGGAGATCGCTAAACCGGCCAGCCCGAGGCCATTGAGAAGGGTGGCGAGCTTGGCATAGTGATCCGGCGAGCCTTCGAAGACCGGAATCTCGATGCCATCGAAGCCAGCCTGCTTCAGGGCCGCGAACACCGGCGTATGTGCTTCGGTGACGTGACTGGTCCACAACAGCATGTTCATGCCGACGCGCATTGACACCTCCCGGTTTGTTGCCGGCGGATCATCCTATGCCCGCCGTTTTGATGCCGGGCGCAGTCTTGCCAATGCCATCGACGCCGGGCAAGCAGATTTGCGATTGCCACAGTGTGATTATCAGACAAAAAGCGCCGGAGACCTGCCCCCGCTGGTCTCCGGCGCCCCCCGTGACAGAACTTAAGTTGCCTTAAGTCCTCCCCCCGAACCTCAAATGATCAGCCTGCGCGTCCAATCCTGCGGACCTGCTCCATCAACGCGACATCGCGATCAGCGCTGCGATCAACGCGGCGCTGCGCCGGCTGGAAAGCCCGGCGGGCATGGAACTCACAATACGGAGTGCCCTGCAGCTTGCCCTTGCCGCAGAAGTGAAAGTCATCATGCTGCGGATCGCCGATCGGCCAACGGCAGCTGCTGTCGGTCAAGGTGACAACCGACTTGCGCTCCTCCATCGGAATCACCAGCTCGTCGGCGTGGCGTAGGAACGATGGTGGTGCCATCTCGATGTGCGGTTGACCCGGCACGCCATTGGCCGGCTGACCGAAGCCGCCACCACCGCCCGCGAACCGCAGCACCCGGCGCGGCCTGGCACGCGCCACGCTCTTGCGCGGCCGCATGGTCTTGACCCGTGAAGTTGTTGCCCGGCCCGCCAGGCCCAACCGGTGCACCTTGCCAATAACAGCATTGCGCGTCACTTCGCCGAGCCGGCTGGCGATCTGACTGGCGCTCAGGCCCTCTGCCCAGAGTTTCTTCAACGACTCGACCCGCTCATCGGTCCAAGACATCAGTACCCCTCCTGACGAACGCAAGACGTTCAGCTCCAGCCAAAGAGCAGACGCCCCCCCATGCTGCCGCAAATCAAGACCGTCGCAGACATGCGAAAGGCTTCACTCGAGACGCCGGGTGATAATACTAAATGCGATACTTGCTGAACTGTACCGACCCGAACCATCTACAGGATGGTGCGCCAACTGGGCGCTTGATTACATGAGCCGTCGACGAGAGGTGTACTCCGGTTAACCATCCCGAAGCAACCACGACCTGATTCGAGCACGCCCCCGGCAAACCGGCCGTTGCTGATTTGTCACCGAAAAACTAACGGATCGCCAGCAAAGCCATGTTGCACGGGCACTTCTGGCAGAGCTGCCACAGCCCGCCAACGGGCATGCAACATTGACTTGATGTCTATCCACGCCGTATCAACGGTTTTATCGTCGCCGCCGGATATTGAGCCGGCGGCGATTTCTATTTCGGCCACCGATCCGCCCCAAAACCCTCGAAACCATGGGAACGCCGATGACCGCCGCCGCTAAAGCCGCCGCTGCTCCGCTTGGTCATGTTGCCGTAATGCCGACCTATGCGCGCCAGGACATCGTGTTCGAGCGCGGCGAGGGCGTGCACCTGATCAGCACCACGGGCGAGCGCTATCTTGATCTGGCGGGCGGCGTCGCTGTTTCAGCGCTCGGCCATGCACACCCTCACCTTGTGGCGGCGTTGACCGAGCAAGCGGGCAAGCTCTGGCACACGTCCAACCTGTTCCGCATCGCCGGCCAGGAACGGCTGGCGGACCGCCTGACGGCAGCGACTTTCGCCGACCGCGCGTTCTTCTGCAATTCTGGCGCCGAGGCGATGGAATGCGCGATCAAGATGGCGCGGCGCTATCACCATGTCGCGGGAGCATCCGAGCGCTACCGACTGATCACCTTCGAGGGCGCCTTCCACGGCCGCACCTTGGCGACCATCGCCGCAGCAAACAACAATAAGTATCTCGACGGCTTCGGTCCCAAGGTCGACGGCTTCGACGGCATCGAGGCCTTTGATATTGACCTGGTGCGCGCCGCGATTACACTCGAGACAGCTGGCTTCATCATTGAGCCAATCCAGGGCGAAGGCGGTATCCGTGTGGTGCCACGCG
The DNA here is from genome assembly GCA_031402115.1 of Hyphomicrobiaceae bacterium. GTDB lineage: Bacteria > Pseudomonadota > Alphaproteobacteria > Rhizobiales > Hyphomicrobiaceae > JANNSA01. The sequence continues at coordinate 6,363 of JANNSA010000546.1, forward strand.
CGTTCTTGCGCGAGCTTAGAGCATTAGCCGATGAAACCGGATTGCTGTTGATCCTCGACGAGATCCAGTGTGGCGTCGGCCGCACGGGCAAATTCTTCGCACATGAGTGGGCCGGCATCTCGCCGGACATCATGGCCGTCGCCAAGGGCATCGGCGCTGGCTTCCCGCTTGGCGCCTGCTTGGCCACCGAAGCCGCCGCCAGGGGCCTAACAGCTGGTACGCATGGCTCAACGTTTGGTGGCAATCCATTGGCCATGGCGGTCGGCAACGCCGTGCTCGACATCGTGCTCGGCGAAGGCTTCCTGGCACAAGTAGCAATGACGGGCCTTCGGCTGAAGCAATCCCTGGCGCAGCTGAAGGACACGTGGCCTGACGTTATCGAGGACGTGCGCGGCGACGGATTGATGCTGGGTCTCAAGGTAACGCCGTCGAACACGAAATTCGTGTCGACACTGATGGCGCATCATGTCCTGTCAGTGCCGGCTGCCGACAACGTCGTGCGGCTATTGCCGCCCCTAATCCTCAGCAACGCCGACATTGTCGAGGGTATCCATGCCCTCGACCAGACGTGCCGGGCGCTGTCCCAGCGCGCGCAGCCGATCGCGGGGGCCGCATGATGGCCAAGCCCACCAAGATGACCGCGACGGCGCCGGTAAAGCCCAGCACGCCGCGCCACTTCCTGGATATTGACGCCTGCGATCAAGCGACGTTGCGGGTGCTGCTCGACCGTGCGCACGCCATGAAGAAAGCCGGTCGACGCCCACCGCATGCCATCCAGCCGGACGCCGTCCGGGGCGCGACATTGTTGATGATCTTCGAGAAGCCGTCGATGCGGACGCGCGTTTCATTCGATCTGGCGATGCGCCAGATGGGCGGCGAGAGCATGTTCCTCAGCGACCAGGAGGTGCAGCTTGGCCGGCGTGAGTCGATCGCTGATACGGCGCGCGTGCTGTCGCGCTATGGTGACGCCATCGTGCTGCGCACTGTTGAACACGCGACGCTACTGGAGTTGGCAGCGAATGCCACAGTGCCGGTTATTAACGGCCTGACCAATCGCAGCCATCCCTGCCAGATTATGGCTGATCTGATGACCGTGGAGGAACGGCTGGGCGACGTGCGCGGCTGTGTGGCGGCCTGGGTGGGCGATGCCAACAACGTTGCGCATTCCTGGATGCATGCGGCGACGCGGCTCGGCTTCGAACTGCGCATTGCCACGCCGAAGGAACTGGCGCCGGGTCCAGAATGGCTTGACTGGATCAAGGCCGAGGGCGGCCGCATCACCGTCACCACGGATCCCGTCAAAGCGGTTGCTGGCGCTAATTGTGTGATTGCCGACACTTGGGTTTCCATTGGCGACAATGACGCTGACCGCCGCCGGGCCTTGCTCGGCCCCTATCGCGTCGACGAGGCGCTAATGGCGCGCGCGACGCCAGACGCCATATTCCTGCATTGCCTGCCGGCCTATCGCGGTAACGAAGTCACCGCCGGCGTCATCGATGGCCCGCAATCTGCTGTGTTCGACGAAGCCGAAAACCGATTGCACGCGCAGAAGGCGATACTCGCGTGGTGCCTGGAAGGGCAGTAAGGGCATGATTGACATGCTCGGACGAACAACCGTGATGGGATTGTGATGACTGACACCAGCGATTCCATCCGTGACGATCTGGTGCTGCCGTTCCGGGCCGAAGGCTCCGGCGTGCTCGGCCGGCTGGTACGGTTGGGACCACTGGTTGACCAGGTGCTGTCGCGTCATGACTATCCAGAACCGGTTTCTATTGTACTCGGCGAGGCGCTGGCGCTGACGGCGTTGCTGGGCGCAGCGCTGAAGTATGACAGCAAGCTCACGCTGCAGACCAAGGGGGACGGTGCTGTCGAGTTCTTGGTGGTCAACTATGACAGCCCAGGTTTGTTGCGCGGATATGCCAGCTTTAACCGCGATAAGCTGGTAGCGCTTGGTGAGAGCCGGATGGGCGTGCTCGGCAACGGCCATCTCGCCATGACGATCGAGCCGGGCGGCGATATGGACCGCTATCAAGGGATCGTGCCGTTACACGGACCCAACCTGGCGACCGCTGCGCTCGACTATTTCCGCCAGTCAGAGCAATTGCCAACGGTACTTAAACTGGCGGTCGCGCGGCAGTTCAACAATACTGGTGCAGATCGCGGTTGGCGCTGGCGCGCTGGCGGCGTGCTGATGCAGCACCTGACCAGTGAGGGCGGAACCGTGTCGGGCGATCGCCTCAAAGGCGACGGCACCGGCTATGAGTATGATGACAATTGGGAGCGCACGCGGCTGCTGGCGGCGACCGTAGAAGACCACGAGCTGATTGATCCACTGGTGACGCCCGAGCGGCTGCTCTACCGGCTGTTCCACGAGGAAGGTGTGCGGGTCTATCCCGACAAACCGCTTGCTGTACACTGCACCTGCTCGCGCGACCGCCTCGGCAAACTGTTGCAACAGCTGGGCGAGTCAGATCAAACTGACCTGCGCGAGCCCGATGGGATGATCCACGCCACCTGCGAATATTGCACGGCGGTGTATCGCTACACGCCGGACGAACTGGCAATATAGAATAGGGTCAGACCCCCTCGAATTCGAAGATGTCCGACCCCGTCCTAACTCACGCCGTGGCGGCGAGGCTCTCGACGTAGTCCCAGTTCACCAGGTGATCGACGAACGCTTCCAGGTACTTCTGCCGGGCGTTGCGGTAGTCGATGTAATAGCTGTGCTCCCAGACGTCGCAGCCGAGCAGCGGCGTGGCGCCATGCATCAGCGGGTTCTCGCCATTTGGCGTCTTGCTGATGGCGAGCTTGCCGTCCTTGGCGACCAGCCAGCACCAGCCCGAACCGAACTGCGTCAAACCGGCCTGCACGAAGTCGGCGCGGAACTTGTCGTAGCCACCGAGATCGGCATCAATGCGTGCAGCCAGTTTCCCCGGCAGCTTGTTGCCGCCACCACCCTGCTTCATCCAGTGCCAGAAATGGTTATGGTTGAAGTGCTGACCGACATTGTTGATCAGGCCTTGGTGCTTCTTGTCCCAGGCGGCCTTGCAGATGTCCTCGACTGAGTGCCCTTCGAGTCCTGAGTCCTTGAGCAGGTTGTTGCCATTGGTCACGTAAGCCATGTGATGCTTGTCGTGATGGAACTCCAGCGTCTCCTTGCTCATATACGGCTGCAAGGCGTCATAGGCGTAGGGCAGTTCGGGCAGGGTCAAAGCCATCGGTTCGCTCCATCGGTTGGGGGATGCGGGCCGGTGGCCAGGGCCAACCGGCGGAGTGCTGCATACCTATCGGCTGCATTCTACCGTTACAAGCGCTAGCGGCCGAGGCGCGGCAAGTGCGCCTCGTATAGCCCACAACGGCTGGCGACGCGCTTTGGTTGCCAAGCGCATACCAATTCCCGAATTCATACAAAAAGAGCACTTTTCTTGTATAATTGTGGGGTGCGCGTAATACCCCTCAACGCCATGTCCCTTTACGCCGATCTGGCGCAGAACATGAACATCGGCGCTGCTGGCACAGTTGGCGTCAAGGTCGTTGCAGGCCGGCGCTATCTCTATGCCGTGGAACGCCAGGGCATGATCTGGAAGCAGCGTTCCATTGGCCAGGAAGTCGAAGGCGACGATCTTCTGACTGTCCTGCGCCTCGCCGAGATTGCATGACCGATTGTCAAAAGCGCTGTCGGGTGGCTGGCTACGAACGTGATCGGGGCGTGGCGACCCTGTGCACCACGCCCCTTGGATCACGCCGGGATAGTCAGAAATCAGGGTGATATGAGGATGCGGCCAGGGGCTTGAATGCGTTCTGAACGGCGCGTTCATCTGGCGTTCATCGGCCGGCGACCGCTTTTGGCGTCGCGCGGCAGCATGGCTTCGTGGCAATCTCCGGCACGGAGCGCTGATCAGGGAGTGCGCGGATGTCCGGAATGCAAGCTGTCACAGCTGGGTCGCCTTTGCTGGACCATTGCCCGCCGTCGCTGCCGGCCGGCCACTATGTCGATCCAGCGCACCATCAGCGCGAGTTGGCAACGATTTGGGCCCATAACTGGATTTACGCCTTGCGCGACCGTGACCTTGCAGTTGGCAGCATGCGACGGCTGGCGGTCGCTGGCCAAAGTGTGATCCTGATCAAGGACAAAGGTGGCGCGGTCACTTGCTTCATCAATTCCTGCCGGCATCGCGGTTCGGAACTGTGCGCCATCAACGAAGCGCGCCTCGCGTCAAGGCTGATCACCTGCCCCTATCATGCCTGGAGTTATGACTTGTCAGGCCGGCTGGTGCGCACACCCAACATTGTCGCCCATGCCGACTTCCGCAAGGAAGATCACGGCTTGATGCCGGTCGCGGTACGGGCCTGGGACGGCTTCCTGTTCGTGTGCCTGGCCAAGCAACCACCTGACTTTGCTGGCGTGCCCGATTGCGGTGTGCCGCACGAAGGTGCACTCGCTTTCCACAATTGGCCGATGGCTGAACTCGTCACCGGGCACACTCTGACCACGACCATCGACTGCAACTGGAAAGTGTTCTGGGAGAACTACAACGAATGCCTGCATTGTCCGGGCATTCATCCGGGTCTGATTGACCGCGTGCCGGTCTATGCTCAAGGCATCATGGCGGCCAACGAGCATCCGGACTGGGCACCTGAGCCCGCCACCGATGCGCCAGTGCTGAAGGCCGGCGCCCGCACCTGGACCGTGGACGGCCAACCTTGCGGCCGGGAGTTTCCGAACCTGAGCGATGCCGAGCGCGCCGCCGGACACACTTTCGTGACGCTGCTGCCTTCACTCTTCATCGTCGCCCATGTTGACTATGTGCGCGCCGTGTCGCTGCGCCCGCTCGGCCCCGAGCTGATGGAGCTGCGCGCCGAATGGCTGTTCCCAGCCGCAACTCTCAGCGCCCCCGGTTTCAATTTGGCCAACGTCATTGACTTCGCCAGCCAAGTGCTCCGGGAAGACGCCTCCGCCTGCGAAATGAATCAGCGCGGCCTGCGCAACAGTGCCTTCCAGCACGGCACGCTGATGCCCCAGGAATTCGAGGTTCACCGTTTCCAGAACTGGGTGCGCGAGCAGCTGCCGCCGATCGCCTAACGCGCCAGTTCCTTCAACCCGCGCCGGATCAGCTTGGCGGTGTCGGCAGCCTCACCAATCTCGCGCGCGGCAGTGGCGACAGCCGCATTGGCCTGCATCGGCTGGTAGCCGAGATTGACCAGCGCCGAGATCGCCTCGGCGATTGCGGAAGCCGGCACGGCGGCAGTGATCTTGCCGGCTTCGGCGATCGGCACATTGAGGCCGGCGGCTGACAGTGCTGGTGCCTTGTCGCGCAGCTCCATGACGATGCGTTGCGCCAATTTCTTGCCGATGCCGGGTGCCTGCTCAACGCTGGCCCAATCCTGCAGCGCGATGGCGTTGCCCAGATCGTGCGGCGCCAGCGTGCCGAGCAAGGACAGCGCCACCTTGGCGCCAACACCCTGAATAGTCTGCAATATGCGGAACCAGGAGCGCTCGACTTCGCTGGTGAAGCCATACAGCTTCATCGCATCCTCGCGCACATGCATTTCAATCGCGAGGCTGGCCGCCTTGCCGGGTTCGAGGCCGCGCAGGGTCCGCGACGAGCAACTGACCTCATAGCAAACGCCACCGACATCGATCAGCACATGACTTTCGCCGATCTCATCGATGACGCCCTTGAGCTTGCCGATCATCGCGCCACCGTCCGCACTACCGCGCCGGCTGCCCCGGCCTCGCCAGCCGCTACTGCCGCCGCCAGTTTGCGGGCGCCGCGATGCTGAGCATGGCAGATGGCAATGGCCAGCGCGTCGGCCTCGTCGGCGCTCTCGAATTTGGCCTTCGGCAACAGCAACGACACCATCATCTGGATCTGCTTCTTTACGCCATGGCCGACACCCGTGACCGTCTTCTTGATCTGGTTCGGCGCATACTCGGCCACAGGCAGTCCGGCCTGTGCCGGCGCCAGCAGGGCGATGCCACGGGCTTGACCCAACTTCAATGTCGCCCGGGCATTGTCGTTGACGAAGGTCTCTTCCACCGCCGCCTCGGCTGGCCGGTAGGTAATCAGCACCGAGCGCAAACCGTCATGCAGTTCGACCAACCGCCGCGCCAGTTCCGCGTCGCTGTCCGACGTGACGACGCCGCTCGACACGTAGCTGAGCCGGACGCCGTCGGTTTCAATGATACCCCAGCCCATACGACGGAGGCCGGGATCGATGCCGATAATGCGGATGCTATTGGATGCCATGATGGATGGCGGTATCTGAGTCGCGCGGTTACGGGAAACGTGGCGCGCGCTGCCAAACGAGGATTTCATGATCGTTGCTGACACTTACGCGGGCACTCAGGTCGCCGTATTCGGCATGGCACGCTCGGGTCTGGCAACGGCGCGGGCACTGATCGCGGGCGGCGCCACCGTGCTATGCTGGGATGATGGCGAGCGTGGCCGGGCCACGGCCGCAGCCGTTGGACTACCTTTGGTCGACCTCGGCACATTGGATTGGTCGCGGCTGGCAGCGTTGGTTCTGACGCCTGGAGTGCCGCTGACGCATCCCACGCCGCACTGGACGGTGCTCAAGGCGCACGGCGCGGGCGTACCCGTGATCGGCGACACGGAATTGTACTTCCAGGCCTGGACGAACCTGCCCCCGGCAACGCGGCCAAAGGTGATTGGCATCACCGGCACCAACGGCAAGTCGACGACAACGGCACTGATCGCGCATCTGCTGCGGGCGTCGGGCCGCCGCACCGCCATGGGCGGCAACATTGGCGAGGCCGTCATGGGGCTGGCGCCGTTCAGCGAGACGGACGCCTATGTGCTTGAGTTGTCATCGTATCAAATCGACTTGACGCCGACGCTGCAACCCGATGTCGGCATACTGCTCAACCTAACGCCCGACCACCTCGACCGGCATGGCGACATGGCGGGCTATGCGGCGGTCAAGGAGAGGCTGGTCAAAGGTGCGGCATTGGCGGCTGTTGGTGTTGACGATCCGTGGTGCCGCGACATTGCTTTGCGACGGCTGCACAGCGGCCGAACAACAATTGGAATGCACGTCACCGCTGATGCGACGCGAGACGTTGGCCAGGTCACGGCCGGCGATCTCGAACTGATCATCATTGCCGGTGGTCAATTGCTGTATGCGGAGCCGGAGTTGGCCTTGCGAGACCGGGACACGAGTGAACTTGCCGGTTTGGCGGGTATTGCCACCTTGAAAGGCAGCCACAACGCCCAGAACGCGGCCGCCGCGTTTGCCGCCTGCCAGGCGATTGGTATTGATGCGGCCGACATCGCCAAACACCTGCGCTCCTATCCAGGCTTGGCGCACCGCATGGAATTGGTTGGCCATCAGGGCGGTACGCTGTTCGTCAACGACAGCAAGGCAACGAATGCCGATGCCGCCGCTAAAGCGCTGTCGAGCTACGTCAACATCCACTGGATCGCTGGCGGTCGCCCCAAGGAGGGCGGTATCGAGCCGCTGGCCCCATTCTTCGACCGGATCGCCAAGGCGTATCTGATTGGCGAAGCAACGGAAACGTTCGCGGCGACACTTGCGGGCCGGGTACCATTCGAGCGCTGCAGCACCATGGAGAGCGCAGTCATGGCTGCCGCCGCCGATACCCATTTTGGAACCGATGCGGTCGTGCTGTTGTCGCCGGCCTGCGCCTCGTTCGATCAGTTCGCTGACTTCGAGAAGCGCGGCGACGCCTTCCGTGCCTTGGTCCAAGCCTTGCCTGACTGGCGCGCGAATTAGGCCGCGTTATCCCGGTCTTAGAACAAGATCAGCTGTGCTGCCTGGTTTTCCGTGGTTTTGCCGCAATGCTCGGCCACCGATCCGGCATCGCCTTTCACTGGCGCGCTATGTCGGCCGCCCCTTCAGCACCGAGGATCCATCGTGTTCATCAATTCACGGACGACCGCGCGACTTGCCGCCGCGGCAACGCTCAGCATCATGACAACGGGTACCGTGCTGATGCCGGTGGCTGTCATGGCCGAGGGCAAGGTTTATGCGCGCGTCGATGGCCGCGATATCACCGATGGCGATCTCAAGATGGCAGAATCAGAACTTGGCCCCAACCTGTCACAGGTGCCGGCCGAGCAGCGCAACTTCGTGCTGGTGCAGTATCTGATCGAGAACGGCCTGCTGTCGTCGGCCGGCGAAAAGGCCGGTCTCGGCACCGGCGCCGACTTCGACAAGCGCATCGCCTACTACAAGACCCGCGCACTGCGCGACGCGTTCTTTGATAAGAACGTGTTTGGTGCAGTGTCCGAAGCTGACGCCAAGGCATTCTTCGACAAAAAGGTCGCCGAGATACCACCGGTCGAGGAACTGCGCGCCCGCCACATCCTGGTCGAGAAGAAGGAAGAGGCCGACGAGTTGGTCACCAAGATCAAGGCCGGCGGCGATTTCGCAGCGCTCGCCGAGGAGAAGTCGAAGGATACGGGTAGCGGCGCCAACGGGGGCGATCTCGGCTTTTTCGGCAAGGGCCAGATGGTCAAGCCGTTCGAGGACGCGGCGATGGCACTGAAGGCTGGCGAAGTATCGGCGCCGGTGCAATCGCAGTTCGGCTGGCACATCATCAAAATGGAAGAGAAGCGCAATAAGCCATTGCCGGCATTTGACGCGGTCAAAGAGCGGGTGCTGACCGATTTGACCCGCAAGAAGGCCGAGGAGATCGTGCTGGCCCTGCGCAAGGCCGCCAAGATCGAATTCGTCGACGAAGCGCTCAAGAAGCAGATGGATGCCGCAACGCCGCCGGCCGCGCCGACGCCGTAACAAGCGCTTCGATCGCTCAGGACACAACTACCGCGTAGGCTGGGCTGAGCCCTTCGCGAAGCCCAGTCTACGCGGTCTCGCGGTCTCGCGGCCACGCGGCGCCAGATCAGTGGTCTGGTATTGCCATATAGGTGTTCGCCTTGAGGCCCGCTGGTTCTTCCGTCGAACCGCGCTTTGATGCTATGCAGTGATGAAAGCAGGCCAGGGAGTGATGCCATGTGCCGGGTTTTCGCCGATCAGCCGCCTGAGGCTTACGCCTATCAGACCCGTTCCGTGCGCCTCGGTGGCCACGCGACCAGCGTCCGGCTTGAAGGCGCGTTCTGGCTGATCTTGGAGGAAGTGGCGGCCGTGCAAGGCCAGCCGCTGGCCAAGTTCCTGACCAAGCTGCACGATGAGGTGCTGAGCCTCTCGGGCGACACCCACAACTTCACGTCGCTGCTGCGTTGTGCTTGCCTGACCTACATTGCCGAAATTCGCGACAACCGATCCGCCAAGCTGGCGCTAGCGGGCGAAGCCCGGCGCGATGCCGGGACGGCCATGGTTGCGGCGGAGTAAGTTCAGCACAACCCGCTGCGGTGCATTAACCGGCTTGAACTGTCTAGGCGAGCCGCCAGCCCGAAATATCGGGTGTAGTAGTCGTCTACTACCTGCTTCCCGCTGCGCCCCCGTAGTCTCTTCAGCATCGAGTCACAATCGACGCTGGAACAATTGCATGCCTCTGAGTCACAGAGCCTTTCTTGTCCCGCTTGCTGTCGGTGCAGGGCTGATTGCGGGTCCGGCTGGCGCGGCTGACGCGGTCGATCTGGTGGCCGGCGAGGCGCAGTTCAAGAAGAGCTGCGGCACCTGTCATGGCGTCGAGGCTGGCGCGCCAGCCCGGCAAGGCCCGAACCTCAGCGCCGTGTTTGGCAGCAAGGCTGGTGCGCAGGACGCCTTTCCCAAATACTCTGCGGCGCTCAAGAAAGCCGGCGCCGAAGGCCTGGCGTGGGACGAGGCGACGCTTGATGCGTGGCTCACCAACGCCAGCAAGCTGGTGCCCGGCTCGGTGATGCCATACCGGCAGACGGACGCTGCAAAACGCAAGCTCGTGATCGACTACTTGAAGAGCGTGGCGCCCGCGAAAGCGCCCTGAAGCCCCTTGCCCACAAACAAGGATGGAAATCCGGCATGGCGAAATCGATCCATACAATGATCCGGGTGCTCGAGGAAGCCCGATCGGTTGACTTCTATGCGCGCGCCTTTGGCTTGGCAGTTGCAGATAGATTAGACTTTCCCGAATTCACGCTTGTTTACATGCGCAATGACAGCGCCGATTTCGAAGTCGAGCTGACCATCAACAAGGGCCGCACAGAGCCCTATGGTCTCGGCGATGGTTACGGCCATTTGGCCTTTGTTGTGGAAGATTTGGAAGACGAACACATGCGCTTCAAGTCGGCAGGGTTCGCACCTCGCGACATTGTAAATTTTGATCGCGATGGAACGCTGTTGGCAAAATTCTTCTTTGTGCAGGACCCCGATGGTTACAAGATCGAAGTTCTGCAAAGGCACGGCCGCTATCGTTGAAAGTAATCTGATGTAACGAACCGACACAAAAAGACTTAAACCAATCCGGAGGACCCGATGCGACTGATCGACAAAACGCCACTCGCGAAACCATCGGCGGTTAACTCGCCTGAATTGAGTCGACGCAGTTTCCTTGCGACATCGGGCGCGGCGGTAACGCTGCTGATTTCAGGCTCGGCCATCATGTGCCCGGTGGAAGCCTGGGGCTATGAGGTCAAGTCCCTCAAGCCGGAAACCATGAAGGCGCTGATCAAGCTGGCGCGCGACGTCTACCCGCATGAGCGGATTGGTGAGCGTTTCTATGCCATTGCCATGAAAGGCTACGACACCGATACACAGAAGGCATCCAGTGAAGAATTCGTCGCCAAGCTGGATAAAACGTCCAAGGAGTTTTATGGCTCGACCTATGCCGAACAGGGTTGGGAAGTGAAACGTGTCGACGTTTTGCGCGAGTATCAGAAGCATCCGTTCTTTCAAAAAGTGCGGGGTGGATTGGTCACTGGCCTCTACAATCAACCAGAAGTCTGGCCGCTGTTTGGCTATGAGGGCGAGTCCGCTTCCAAGGGCGGTTACGTCGATCGTGGATTTGGCGATATCGACTGGCTCTAGCAGAGCATCAATCGCAGTCCGCATCAATAGCTTCGCGAATACCCTGGAGTAATGGACATGGCAGCCCCGTTTGATCTGAACAATGATGGTGTCGTCGTCGTGATTGGCTCAGGCGCCGGCGGCGGTACGCTTGGCACCGATCTGGCGCTCGCCGGCATCGACACGGTGATCCTCGAAGCTGGCGCCCGAGTCGAGATGGAAGATTTCGTCAACGACGAGTGGGCGAGCTTCAGTCAACTCGCCTGGCTCGACGAGCGAACAACCTCGGGCAATTGGCGCGTCGCCAAAGACTTTGCTGGTTTACCTGCTTGGATCGTCAAAGCGGTCGGCGGCAGCACGACGCACTGGGCCGGCGCCTCGTTGCGTTTCCAGGACCACGAGTTCCGCGTCAAGACGCACTATGGCGACCTCGCCGGCGCTAACCTGCTCGACTGGCCAATCACACTCGCGGAAATGGAACCGTGGTACGCCAAGGCCGAGGACCGCATGGGCGTGACGCGCACCAACGGCATCGAAGGCCTGCCCGGCAACAACAACTTCAAGGTGTTCAAGGCCGGCGCTGATAAGCTTGGCTACAAAGACTGCCATACCGGCAACATGGCTATCAACTCGGCGCCGCGCAACGGTCGTGGCGCTTGCCAGCAAATAGGCTTCTGCTTCCAAGGCTGCAAATCCGGCGCCAAATGGTCAACGCTCAACGCCGAGATACCGCGCGGCGAGGATACTGGCCGGCTGGAAGTGCGGCCGAGCAGCCATGTCACCCGCATCGAGCATGACGCCAAGGGCAAGGTCACTGGCGTCGTCTACTTTGACAAGGATGGCAAGGAGCAGCGCCAGAAGGCGCGCATCGTATGCGTTGCCGGCAACACGATTGAGAGCCCGCGCATTCTGCTGAACTCGGCTTCCAATCAGTTCAAGAACGGGTTGGCCAATTCGTCAGGTCAGGTCGGCCGCAACTACATGCGGCACATGACCGGCTCTGTCTATGGCGTGTTCGAAAAGCCGGTGCATATGTGGCGCGGCACTACCATGGCTGGCATCGTCCGTGACGAGGCGGGCCACGACACTAAGCGCGGCTTCGCTGGCGGCTATGAGCTGGAAACGCTGTCGCTTGGGCTGCCGTTCATGGCGGCGTTCCTTAATCCCGGCGGCTGGGGCCGCGAGTTCACGTCGGCGCTCGATAATTATGACCGCATGGCCGGCATGTGGATCGTCGGCGAGGACATGCCGCAGGAAAGCAACCGCGTCACCCTCAATACCGACAAGAAGGACAAGTTCGGCATGCCGACGCCGAACGTGCACTTCTCGGACCATAAGAACGACGTGGCGATGCGTAAGCACGCCTACAAGCAAGGCGCGGCGATGTACGAGGCGGCCGGCGCAACGGTCAGTTATCCGACACCGCCCTATCCCTCGACGCACAATCTCGGCACCAACCGCATGAGCGCCAACGCCCGCGACGGCGTCGTCAACAAGTTTGGCCAGACACACGACATCAAGAACTTGTTCGTTTCGGACGGCAGCCAGTTCACGACTGGAGCCGCCGAAAACCCGACGCTGACGATCGTGGCGCTAGCAACACGGCAGGCCGATACGATCAAGACCATGATGGGTAAGGGTGAAATCTAACGGTGACGGACGGAGAGGGTGGTAGTGGGGGGTGGTGGCAAGCCGCTTCCCGCTGCGCCATAGTGCGACGATCAAACAGTGCTGCAGTGATGAATGGCGCACTGTCGCCGTAATGCCACAAGACTAGGTGCACTCCGGAGCACCCCTTAGAGCGAATCGCGCTATCCCTGGCGCATCATGACCATCACATTTGTGCACACCGCCGATCTTCAGATCGGACGATCCTTTTCAGGGTTCCCCGCCGATACCGCGCATGCCTTGCGTGAAGCCCGGCTGACCGCCATTGACCAACTTGCCGCCGTGGCGCGCGAGGCACGGGCCGCGCACGTCCTGGTGGCTGGCGACGTGTTTGATGCCGAGTTCCTGGCACCCGCCACCGTGCGGCAACCACTCGCCCGAATGCGTGCGCATGCCGGGCAGACCTGGCATCTGCTGCCCGGCAATCACGATCCGCATCGCGCCGGTGGTTTGTGGGAGCGTCTGGTGATATCTGGTGAGTTCCCGCCCAACGTCATCCCAGCCTTGCGCGCCGCACCGGCGGAAATCGAGGCCGGCGTGTGGCTGCTGCCAGCACCGCTGACGGCCAAGGCGACCAGCCTTGATCCAACCAGCTTCATGGATAGTGCGGCGACGCCAACCGGGGCCATCCGTATTGGCCTCGCGCATGGCTCTATCAGGGGCTTTGGCGGAGACGGCGAGGCGGCGGTGCCAATCGCGCCAGATCGTCCGCGCCGCGCCGGCCTGGCCTATCTGGCGCTCGGCGACTGGCACGGCACGTTGCGGGTCTCGGATCGCGCCTGGTATTCTGGCACACCCGAACCCGACCGCTTCGCCGACAATGGCGCCGGCCAGGCGCTGGTGGTGACAATCGCCGGCGCTTCCAGCCTGCCGCAAGTCAAGCCGGTGGAGACCGCGACCTATACGTGGCAGTCGATGGAGCTGTGGCTGGAATCGGCGGCGGCCCTTGAGCGGCTGGAAACTGAACTCCGCGCGGCGTCGGGACCACTCGACCGCATCCTCCTTAAGCTGACATTGACTGGCACAGTCAGCCTGACGGAGCGCGCCGCCATTGAGGCTGGCCTGGAAAAGCTTGGCGCGGCGCTGCGGCACGGCCGCCATGATCTCAGCAAACTGCTGCTGCGGCCCGAAGCTAGCGATTTCGCCAATCTCAGCCGCTATGGTGTGCTGTCGGATATTGCCGAAACACTGCGCGCCGAGGCCGCTGATAGCGGTAATCCAGAGGCCAATGTCGCCGCCGACGCGCTGACACGGCTGTTTGCCTACACGTCAGCGCTTGAGACGGGAGTGCCAGCATGAAAATCAAAGCCATTCGCGTCGCCGAAGTTGGTTGCTTCAATTCACCGGTCGCGCTGGAGGGGCTGTCAGGCGGCCTCGATGTGCTGAGCGGCCCCAACGAACTCGGCAAGTCGACCTTGCTCAAGGCGCTGCATACGGTGTTCGCCGAGAAGTACACCAGCACGAGCAAAGTGTTGAAAAACCGGCTGGTGCCCTATGGCGGCGGCTCGCCGCTGGTCGAGGTCGATTTTGAGATCGGCGGAGATGCCTACCAATTGCGCAAGCGCTACTTCACGGCGAAATCCGCTGAACTGCGTCGCGTTGGCAAGAATGAGATCGCCCGCAATGCCGATGCCGAGGAGCGGCTCGATGCCTTGCTCGCCGAACATGGCGGTGGTGGCCGGCTGGCGCTGTTCTGGGTCGAGCAAGGCGCGGGCCTGACGCCTGCTGGCGCTGGCGATGCCGAAACGTCGCTGCGTGCGGCGCTGGAGAACGAAGTCGCCTTGGTCGCCGGCGGCACAACTGTGCGCGCCGTGCAATCGGCCGTGCGCAAGCGCATCGACGACCTGCGCACGGCTTCGCGGAGCCAGGCCAAGGGTCCCTACAAGGACGCCAAGACCGAGCAGGAGCGACTGACGCGTGACCATGCTGAAGCCGCCAAGTCCCGCGAACTGGCTGACCTGCGGCTGGAGAATCTGGCGCGGGCGCGCACCGAACGGCAGCAGCTGACGGATGCCGAGATCGCCGAGGCGCGCGCCACTGAGGTCATGGCAGCGCGACAAGCCGTTATCGCGGCAACAGCGGCGCAACAGCGCTTGCGTGAGGCCGAGGCCGCCTGGCAGCACCAAGACGCCGTGCGGGCGCTGGCCGTCAGCACGCATGAGATTTTCGCCCGCAACAGCGCCGAGCATGCCAATTTGTTGGCCTCCGCCGCCGTCAATGCCGGGGCGCTCGCCACCGCGGAACGGCAGCGTACCACCGCGCAGGACGCGCTGACGCAAGCACGCACCGGTGCCGGCATTGCCGAACAGGCCGAAGCTGAACGGCGCACCGAGCTTGAGCAGGCTGAACAGGCTGAACGCGACCGGAAGGACGCCAAGCGGAGCCAACGTGAACAGGCGAAGTTGCAGTCTGCGGTGTCCGATTGCGTGCGGCTGATCGCCCTGATCGAACCCTACGAAGCGGCTCTGGCTCACAATCCGGTTGATGACACTTTGCTGCGCCGGATCGAGGCCGAGACCGCCGATATCCGTGCCCTGGAAGCCGAACTTGCTGCGGCGCTGCCGATCATATCGGTTGACCTGCTGCCGCAGGCGGCCGGCACCGTCCGGCTCGATGGCGTGCCGATCCACACGGATGCGCGGGTGTTCCTTAGGCCCTACAGCGTTCTTGACATCTCCGGGATCGGCCGCATCACCATCACGGCAGCAGGAGCAGCGACCACCAAGGAGGCCGCCGACGATCTCGCGGCGCGCTTCACGACCCTGGCCGACCTGTTGGTGCGGGCTGAAAGCGCGGACTTGGCAATGGCGCGTGACCGCCACCAGCAGCGCCAACGCATCGAGAAGCAACTCCACGAGGCGCAGGTCCGGCTTTCGGTACTGGCGCCGCACGGACCAGCAGCGCTCGCGGCCGAGTTGGCAGATGCCTCCGCACGACTGTCTGGCATTGCAGCTGGGGAAGGCGGCGACCTGCCGATTGATGTAAAACTCTATGCTGATCAGCTGGCGGCGGCGATCGCAGCGCGGCGGACGGCGGCGATGGCTGTCAATCGAGCGGTCGACACCGAGCGTGCCGCCACTGAATTGTATCTTGGGATAAAGGCCCGCCATGACGAGCAGGGCCGCCGCCTGACAGCGCTGAGCGCGGAACTGCCGCGGGAATCCGAGCGGGCGGCGCATGCGACTGAACTCGCCCGCACCGCAATTGCCGCCGAATCCGCCGCGCGCGAAGCGCTGCTGGTGCGCCAAGCGTTGCGCGAAACGACGCCGGCCTCAGAGCAATGCGAAGCGATGCGCCGGGCGCTGACGCGGGCTGAAGAAGCAGAAGCCCAGGCGATTGCCCGACTGGCACAGCTTGAACGCGAGATCGCCGGTCACGAGGCGGCGCTGGAGCGCGATCTGGCCGAGGGCATCGAGGAGCGGCTGGCCGACCTCGCTGACAGGTTGACCATGGCGGGCGCCCGGGTCGCCGAATTCGAACGTGAACTGGCTGCGCTGACGCTGCTCGACGCGCGCTTGGAAGCCGCTGAAAAGCACACGCATCAGCGCTATGTGATCCCGGCCTCGGCCGCCTTGGCCCCTTATCTGACCACGGTTTTCCCTGCCGCCGAGTTGTCGATGGGCAAGGGCTTTACCCCGGAGGGGCTGGTGCGCTCCGGCCGGCTGGAGTCGGTCAGCGTGCTCAGCGATGGCACTAAAGAGCAGGTGGCGATCCTTGCTCGCCTCGGCTTTGCGGCGATTGAGGCCGATGCCGGCCGGCCGTTCCCGGTGATCCTCGACGACGCGCTGGTCTATGCCGACGACGCTCGCATCGCGCGCATGTTCGACAGCCTGACCAGTGCCGCCCGCCGCCATCAGGTGATCGTGCTGACCTGCCGCGAACGCGCCTTCGCCGGCATCGGTGGCCACCGCCTGCGCCTCGCCAACTGGCCACAGGCACTGGCGGCGTAGAAATCAGGCCAGTCCCCCTTGGCGCTGCGCCGGCGGTGCGTCAAAGTGAGGTCTGTGGAGCGCCAAAGGGTCTGACCCCGTGCCTTGCCGGCGCCGTCATTGTACAGAGGCGTGCTTATGGCCACCAACGACCCCATCCAACTGTCCGCCACGGAGGCGCTGGTACAGTTTGCCAGCCACGAGCTGTCGCCCGTGGAACTGATGCGGGCCGTGATCGCGCGGGCCGAACAGGTAGAGCCAGTCATCAACGCCTTTGCCGATCGATATTTCGACGAGGCGTTGGAGCAGGCAGAACACGCGGAAGCGCGCTGGCGCGACGACACAGCGCGGCCACTGGAGGGGCTGCCACTGGCAGTCAAGGATTGGCAACGGTTGGCGGGCAAGCGCACGACGCAAGGCTCGCTGATTTTCAAGGACCATATCGATCCGTACTCCGATCCGATGATCGAGCGGCTCGTCGCCGCCGGCGCCATTGTGCATGCGCGCACGACGACACCGGAGTTCTGTCTGTCAGGAGTCTGCCATTCGCGCATGTGGGGCGTGACACGCAACCCGCACAATCCGGCGCTTGGTCCGGGCGGCTCTTCAGGCGGCAGCGGCGCGGCGGTGGCGGCTGGCAGCACGGTGCTGGCGACCGGCACGGACATCGGCGGTTCCATTCGCATCCCGGCATCAGCGTGCGGGATCATTGGCTACAAGCCGCCGCACGGCCGCAACCCCGATGGCTCGCCTGGCTGTTTCGACCCGTTCAACCATTGCGGGCCGATGACACGCACGGTCGCCGACGCTGCGCTGATGCAACGGGTCACTGCAGGTCTGCATCCGCTTGATCCGGACTCGCTGCCGAACCCGCCGGCCTTGCCGGACGGCCCGTCGGCGCCGAACACACTCAAAGGTATGAAGATCGCCTGGTCGATGGACCTGGGTTATGTCCAAATTGATCCCGAGGTGCGCCGCAATACGCTGGCAGCGTTGGATGTGTTCCGCGCACTCGGCGCCACACTTGTTGAAGTCGAACTTGGTTGGACCACCGCTGTGGAAACCGATGGTGCACATTGGTGGAATGCTATGCATTTCGGCCGCCAAACGATCTGGCAGAGCCGCGATCATGCGGACCTGATGACCGACTACGCCCTCAAGTTTGCCGAGATCGCAAAGCGCACAACGCTTGACGACATGACGCGCGCCTGGGAACGGCGGCATGCCATGGCGCAAACGTTCGGCCCGGTGATGGCCGCGCACGATCTGTTCGTGTGCCCGACGCTGGCGGTGCCGGCCGTCGCCGCCGATCACGATCCCTGGAACACAGAATTCAGCATCAATGGCGTCAAGGTCGACCCTGAGTTTGGATGGGTGCTGACCCATCCCTTCAATATGTTGAGCCAGCACCCCGTCATGAGCGTACCATCAGGCAAGGCGGCCAACGGCGTGCCAACCGGCATCCAGCTCGTTGGCCGAACCCACGACGACGCGGGTGTGTTCCGCACCGCCTATGCCTATGAAGCAGCCATTGGTCAGGTGCGCCCCGTCGTACCAGCATCTTAGCGGCGTGGCGCCAGTAGGCAGGCGTCAACTCCGGCTTCGACAACATAGGCTGGCACGGCCTCGTGCATTAACAATGCTGCAGCTAGGTCGCTGAGCGCTGGCGCGGTTTGGATGCCATAACCGCCTTGGCCAGCCAGCCAGAAGAAGCCGTCGGCATTTGGCTCGAAGCCAACCACCGGCAGGCCGTCGGGCGCGAAGGTGCGCAAGCCGCCCCAACTGCGCTCCATGCGTGTCACTGTCACGTGCAGCATACCGCTCATCGCCTCGATGGCTTCAGCCAGCTTGTAGTCATCGGCCCAGGCATCATGAGGTTCCATGGCATCGGCATCGGCGGGTGATATCATCAGTTTGCCACCCATCGGCTTGGCGTAAAAGGTGTCGCTGACCGGCGCGAATTGCGGCCAGCCTGCACAGTCATCCAGACCAATGCCGGTGACAATTGCCGCGCTACGCCGCTTTGCAACTAAGCCAGCCGGCGCGACGCCGAGGCTCTGTGCAACCTGATCCGCCCAGGCGCCAGCTGCGTCGACGACGACCGCCGCTGCCACCGGACCAGCGGTAGTACTCAGCTGCCAGACGCCGTCGAGGCGCTGACCAGCAGTAACGCGCGCCTTACAAATGAGCTGACCGCCGCTGCCCTTCAAGGCCCGCAGAAAGCCCTGCAATACCAGATCAACATCGACATCGGCATTGACTGTGTCGAGCAGAAAGGCGGCGAAGCCCGCATGCCGCAGCGCCGGGAGCATCGCGATGGCTTCAGCTCGGCTGCACTCCTGATAACCGAGAGCAAACAGCCCTGGAAGTAAGCGCGCCTCGGCAGCGGTGGCGCCCATCAGGATGGGGCGCCTCGCCACCAGAGGCGCTGCTGTAAACCCTACCGGCGGGTGATGCAGGAACGGCCCGCTGGCGCGCGTCAGCGCCCGGATCAGCGGCGGCCCGAAAGCCGGCTCCCAGTTCGCCGCTGAGCGCCCACTGGCCTGCGTGCCGGGATGCGCCTCGGCCTCCAGCACCATGATCCGCAACGCCAGCTGACTGGTCCGCCAAGCCAACTGAGCGGCCAGCGACAGACCGGCAATGCCGCCGCCAATGATGGCGATGTCAGCGGTTCGAGCCGTCATTCGTCAAACCACATCCGACAACGCCGTCAGCAAGCGATCAACGTCGGCATCGGAATTGTAGTGGACCAGCGATACCCGGCACACGCCGACTTCCGGGTCAAGCCCTGCAGCTTCCACCAAGCGGGGCGCATAGAAGTGACCGCCGCCGCCCATCGCCACCTGGACTTGGGCGCAGTGGTTCATGACGGCTTCTGGCGCGGTCTTACTGGTGACAAAGGCGATCGTGGCAGCGCGCTTGTGCAGGTCTGCTTGCAACGGACCGAGCACGCGCGCGCGCTTGTCCTTCAGCAGCGTCAGCACGCGGTTGGCAAGCGCGCACTCGTGGGCGTGGAACTGCTCCATCACCGCCGCAACACGGCCGTGCACGGTCGCTTCAGGCGTCGCATTGGGCGCCAGCTGGTGCGCGTAAACCGCCTCCAGATAATCAATGATGCCGCCCGAGCAGGCGATCTCGCCATGCTGTGGACCGGCTGGCGTCAGCCGCTTGCCAAGCAGTTCGCCATTGAAGTTGTGGCCTTGATTTGGCAGCCGCTCCAAATGCTCGTGCTTGACGTACATCAGCCCCTGATGCGGACCGAACACCTTGTACAGGCTGAAATAATAGAAATCGACGTCGAGCGCCTTGACGTCAGCCAGCATATGCGGGGCGTACGACACCGCATCCACGGCAATGCGGGCGCCGGTTGCATGCACCTCGCACGCGATCGCCGCGATGTCATGAATCTCACCAACCAGATTGGAGCATTGCGTGACGCAGACCAATTTGGTGCGTGGATTGAGATGCTTGCGCAGACCCTCCATACCGAGACGTCCGGTCTCAGGGTCAGCCGCCCACTCGCGCACGACGATGCCGCTATTGCCGTCCGCCAGTCGACGCCAAGCTCCGACATTGGCTTCGTGATCCTGATTGGTGACGATCACCTCGTCGCCGGTGCGCAGTTCCTCGCGCAAGGCCTTAGCCAGCACGTAGGTGTTCATGCTCGTGGACGGGCCAAACATGACTTCGTTAGGCTCGGCATTGATCGCCGCCGCAAGTTGCGCATGCGAGCGATCCATGGCTTTGCCGCCGGCATCAGCCATGGAGAACGACCAATAGGGCTGCGTCTTGGTTGCGGTCATAAAGTGATGCAGCTTGTCAGTCACTTGTCGCGGCGCATAGGAGCCACCGGCGTTCTCCGCCATCACCCATTGGCCTGTTTCGGGGTGCGTAAAGGCATCGTACTGTGCCCGGGCAAAGTCGACGTCATAAGGCTTCAACATGGGCGCGGGCTCGTGGCTGGTGACCAAAGGAAATCGATTGCCGGGCAACCTGCCACAGTCAGCGGCGCGTGGCGAGACTGCTCCCGCAAACACCTCACGCGCGTTTCCGCCGCAATGATCCGCTTTTGAGTAGTTTGGCCGAAATCGGCTCCGCAACACGCTGAACCGCCATGACCGTGCCGACCGCAGCTTTTGCCGATCGATCAGCGCCGAGGCTGCGGCGCCCTTCGCCAATGCAGCGCCTGCTGCACTGGATCGCCTGGGGTCGCATTGGTCTGATGCTGCTGGTCGGCGCAGCTGCCACATGCCTCTATCTCGGCCTGACCGAGCCGATCATCAAGCTTACCCAGCTCTATATGTTCAGCGATGAGCATTCGTTGGTCAGTGCCGTGCAAGCGCTCTACCTGGACGGAGAGTACGCGCTGGCAGCCGTCATTATGGTGTTTTCCATACTGATGCCGAGCTTCAAGCTGCTGTATCTGTTCGCGTTGGCTGCCTGGCCGATGGCGCGCCTCAGTGACCGTCAGCAAACGCTGGCGCGCATCGAATGGCTCGGCAAGTGGTCGATGCATGATGTGCTGATCCTGGCGCTGACCATCGTCTATCTGCGTGCCGAAGGTGTCAGCCAGGCCGCCAGTCTGCCGGGCGTACGCTGGTTCGCGCTGTCCGTGATCCTGATCATGCTGGCTTATGGCTGGGCCCGGCGGCAGGCGCGCACGGATCGTCCGCCGGTGAACCCCGTTGGAGAGGTGACTCTGCGGACTTTGGCGGTCGCGCCAATGTCTGGTCTCCGCCGCTTCTGCGTCGGGTTGCTGACGCTGGCTGCAACCTGCAGTCTTGTGCTTGGCGTATCGCTACCGGCAATCCAACTGACCAAGTTGTATTGGTGGACCGATCAGCATTCGATCTTATCGGCGATCACCGCCTTGTTCCGCGATGGCGAATACTTCCTGGCCGGCCTGATCTTCCTGTTCTCGATCTGCGTACCCATCACCAAACTATTGTATTTGCTGGTGGTCGCCACACTGACGCCGCAACGGCCCATGGCGCGCGAACGCATGCTTGACCGCCTGGAAGGACTCGGAAAATGGTCGATGATGGACGTTCTGGTATTGGCGCTGGTGATCTTCTACGTCAACGCCAGTTTCGTTGCCGACGCTACGGCGCTGCCCGGCGTCTACTGGTTCGCTGGATCGGTATTCCTGACCATGGCAGCTTACGCCCTGGCCAAGGGCGGACTGAGCTTAGCGTCGCCGCAGTGCCGCACACCGGGGTGATAGCACGCCGAAATGGCCAGTTTGGTCTGGCGTCCGCCGCAATCGGCGGCCATAACACCCTTCGGCGGTGGGAAGATTCGATCCTAATCGATGGGGCAGCCGTTTGAGTGATTGGTTGTCGAACAAGCCGCGCACGGACAAGCCGGTGGATTGGCTGGCGCTTGATGCCCGGCTGAACTCCGGCGTGCATGATGCTTGGAATGGCTTCAAGGAGCGGTGGACCGCAGTTAACGATTTTGTCGGCCGGCTGAAGCTGACCGGACTGCGCTGGGGTATCGTTGAGATTGCCTCGGAAGTTGTGACGCTCGGCCTCGCCGGTTTCGCCGTCATGCTGGTTTTGGCGCAACCGGCCTTCGACGCTGTCGCCAAGGGCGACTGGCTTTCCTATGGCAAGTTTTCCGCAACCTTTTTTGATCGCGAAGGCACCGAGATCGGCAGCCGCGGCATCCTGCGCTCCGACGCAGTGCCGCTTGAGGAAATGCCGGATCATTTCATCAAGGCGCTGCTGGCGACCGAGGACCGGCGCTTCTTTGATCATTACGGCATCGACGTGTTCGGTACGTTTCGCGCGATCATCGAAAACATGCGGGCGCAGGAAGTCGTGCAGGGCGGTAGCTCGATCACGCAGCAGCTCGCCAAGAACGTATTCCTGTCGTCTGAACGCTCGCTCGAACGCAAAGTCAAGGAAGCGTTCCTGGCACTCTGGTTGGAAACCCACGTCAGCAAGCAAGAGATCCTCCGGCTCTATCTGGAACGCGCTTACATGGGTGGCGGTGCATTCGGCGCCGAGGCAGCGGCACAGCACTATTTCGGCAAGTCGATCCGATCGGTAACGCTGGCTGAGGCTGCCATGCTGGCTGGCCTGTTCAAGGCGCCAACGAATTACTCACCCAATGTCAATCTCGCCAAGTCCCGTGAACGCGCCAATGAGGTGCTGAGCAACCTCGTACAGGCTGGGTATATGACCGAAGGACAGGTGCATGGCGCCCGCATCAATCCGGCCGCACCCGTCGATACGCGGCGGCCAGACAGTCCGGACTGGTACCTCGATTGGGCGTTTGACGAAGTGCAGCGATTGATGGCCGGCAAACCTGATACGGTCTTGAACGTGCGCACGACAGTCGACCTTGTGATGCAACGAGCGGGCGATACCTCTCTTCAGAACGCAATCCGGGATGGCGGCGCCTCCTGGAACGTGAAGCAGGCAGCGCTGGTGTCGATGGAACCAGATGGTGCCGTCCGTGCCATCGTTGGCGGCATCGACTATGCCGAGAGTGGCTTTAATCGGGCAACCAGCAGCAAACGGCAGCCTGGTTCGTCGTTCAAGCCTTACGTCTAC
>JANNSA010000547.1:0-11011 GCA_031402115.1 Hyphomicrobiaceae bacterium
TTCATCAAGGAAGCCCAGGGCGGTGGCACGCCCGATGAAGTTGGCGGGCGCGTACGCAGCAAGCTGGTGCGGCTGCTCAAACCGTTCGCCAAAGAGTTCGATATCGTGATCTTTGATTGCGCGCCGGGCCTGTCGTTCGCGGCGCTGGCGGCTCTGGAAATGGCCAATCGCGTAATCGTGCCATTCCGGCCGGACTTCATTTCGCAGTTCGCCGTTGACCGTGTGGCGCTGCTGATCGAAAGCGTCAACAATCTTGACCAGCTGGCCGAGATCCCGATCGAGCAACGACGCTACATCTGCGCCGCCAATTACGTCCGCGATCGTGGTCAGGACCGCCTGCTGATCGAGGAAATCGAATCCTTGCATCCCGTGCTCAAATCACGCATCCCGCTGCACGATGGTATTTCCGACGCGTTCGATTGGACGCCTGACGCCCGGCCAATCGACAAGAAGTACGGCGCGGCGCTGAACGACGTGCGCCGGCTGTATGATGAGTTGCTGCCACTCACCAAGACGTGAGGCTGCCCAACGTCATGGCAATGAAATCGACGATCAAGCGAACCACCCAGCGGCTCAAAGGGCCGGCGCTGAAGCGTTTCCTCGCCGCGCTCGATGGCGTCGATGCCGCGACGCTGGCGCGGTTGTCGGAGGCGATCGTGGAAGCGCGTGTGCGGCCTTCCAGGCCGGCGGCACGGGCGGACTTGCCAGCGCGGCGCCCGCCTGTTGCGGTGCACACGGTCGCACAGCCTACGGTTCCAGAGGCACTCGCCACTCCTGCCGTCAAACCGCCGCCGGCCGTCACCAAAGCCGTCGTCGCCGAGTTCGATCCGTTCGCGTTCAGCGTCGTCGCGTTGTTGCGCAAGTCCGGCAAGCCGGCGGTGTTGGCCAAGCTGGCCGAGATTGCCGAACCCGCGCACTTGCGCAAGCTGGCTGAAGTCCAGCATTTGCCGGTGGGGTCGGAACTCAAAACCTCCGCTGAGATCCGCGCGGCGGTGATTGCTTCGGCCGAGCGCCGCATCGCCGATCGCAACGCTGCGGCCGGCTGAGGCATGCGACACACGCCCTATTCCTACCGGAACGATCGGGCGGTACCGAAGTTCGATGACGGCGCGCCGCTGATAATCTTTGACGGCATGTGCGTGCTGTGTTCCGGCGGCGTGCATTGGATGCTGCGCCGCGACCCCACGGGCCGCAGCCGCTTCGCCACGATCCAATCCAGCGTTCCGGCTGCACTTTATGACCATTACGGGCTGGACAAGCAGCGCTTCGATACCTTCCTGGTGCTGCGGGATGGCCGCGCCTACACGCGCTGGGCGGGGGTCATGGCGGCGGCGCGGACGCTACCGGCGCCGTGGCGCTGGCTCGGCCGGCTGGGCCAGATCGTACCCAACTTCATTGGTGACCCGCTCTACGACCTTGTGCAGCGCAACCGGCTGAATTGGTTCGGCAGCCGGGACACATGCCTGATGCCCAGTCCGGCAACGCAGGGACGGTTCCTACGGAATTGAAACGATCCAGAACTTACCAGCTCACGCCACCGCGCCAAGTTTGCGGCGCGCCGGCAAATCGGTGGCAGCCAATGGCGAGCGGCCGCGGATCATGTCGGCCGCCTTTTCTGCGATCATGATGACTGCGGCATTGGTGTTGGACGCGACCACAAAGGGCATTGCCGAAGCGTCGCAAACCCGCAAACCCGCCAGTCCATGCATCCTGAGTTCCGGGTCCAGCACTGCCATGGCGCCACGGCCCATGGCGCAGGTGGCGGCCGGGTGGTGGTCGGTCTTGGCGCTACGGCAGGCATAGGCGAACAGTTCATCGTCGCCTTGGATCGCCTCCCCCGGCACGCGCTCGCCTTGCAGGAACGGCCGCATCGGCTCCTGCCGTAACAGTTCGCGGGCGAGTTTCAGGCCTGCCAGCGAGATGTGCCGGTCATAGGGATCTTCCCAGTAATTGGGATCGATCAAGGGAGGCACGCCCAGATCACTCGATGCCAAGCGCACAGTGCCGCGCGAGCGTGGCCGCATGAACGCTGAGTTGAGTGTCACACCGGGGTTCTTCAACTTGGCAATACCGGCCTCGATGCCGGAACCAAGACCAAAATGGAATTGAATGTCAGGCGCATCAGCAGACTTATCGGCGCGGACAAAGCCGCCGGTCTCGAACAGGCAGGAGGCAGCTGGCCCTTTGCCGGTCAACAGCCATTGCGCGCCGGCCAAGGCGCCCCAACCAGGCTTGATGTATTTGTCGTAGCTGTGATCGCCGGTGCATTCCCAGATCGTGCTGATGTCGAGATGATCCTGCAGGTTGGAACCGACACCGGGTAGATCGTGCACGGGTGCGATGCCGACGGAACGCAGATGCTCCGCTGGGCCGATGCCGGAGTGCATCAGTAATTTTGGCGAGCCGATTGCGCCGGCTGTCAGAATTATTTCGCGGTCCGCACAAAGGGTTACTGGTCCTTCAGTCGGATCAACCAGTTCAACGCCAACCGCGCGGCCCTTTTCGACGACTATGCGTGTCACTTGCGAGGCCAGCAGTAGTTGAAAATTGCCGCGCTGCTTTGCCACCTTGAGATAAGTGCGGGCCGTCGATGAGCGGCGCGCATGGCGCTGCGTCAGCTGGTAATAGCCAACGCCATCGGGCGGGTCGCCAGCGAGGTCAGCATTGAACGGAATGCCGAGCTTGGCGGCAGCGGCGAAATAAGCCTCGCAAATCGGCAATGGCGAAATTGGTTTGGATACGCCGATTGGGCCACCCTGGCCGTGATAGGCGTCGTCCCAAGTGTCATTGTCCTCGGCGCGCCGGAAATACGGCAGCACCTCGCGATAGCTCCAGCCGGTGGCGCCGGATTGCGCCCAGCCGTCGTAATCGATTGGGTGCCCGCGTGTGTAGATCTGGGCGTTGATGGAGGAGCCGCCGCCGATTACCTTGGCTTGCGTGTACCAGAACACACGGTCGCGCATGTGGCGTTGCGGCACCGTGGACCAACCCCAGGAACCGATGCCCTTGGTCATCCGGGCAAAGCCGGCGGGCACGTGGTACAGGATGTTGCGATCGGCACCGCCGGCTTCCACCAACAGCACGCGCACCTCGCGGTCCTCACTAAGTCGCGCCGCCAGTACGCAACCAGCTGAACCGCCGCCGATGATGATGTAGTCGAAACTTGCAACCATGACCGTTGTCTCTCGGTGCTATGTTCAAAGTCGTGGAATCGACAAGCCACCGTCGACATTCAAGATGGAGCCCGTCGCGAAGGCAAGTCGTCCGGTGGCAAGCGCGGCGACGGCATCCGCCACTTCTGTGGCCTCGCCCCAGCGGCCCGCCGGCACCAGGCCATGCTCGATTCGCCGTTGGTACAAGGCGGTGACTACGGACGTCATTGCCGTCCGGATGATGCCGGGCCGTACATCAAACACGGCAATGCCATGGGGCGCCAAGCGCAGCGCCAACGCTTTGACGTACATGGCGAGACCGGCCTTGGAGATGCAGTAATCCGTGCGTTCCAGTGTCGCCAGTTCAGCCGAGACGGACGTAATCGTGATGATCGAGCGGGGCGCCGGGCTGGCCGTCTGGTCAAGCATGGCGCGGGCGATGGCGTTGGTGAAAAACACCGTACCGCGCAGATTGATGTCCAGCACGGCGTCGTAATTGGTTGGCGCCACATCGAGCATGTCGCCGCGCGCGACGGAGCTGATGCCGGCGACATTAACGAGCACATCGATCCGGCCATGCGCGGCGAGTATAGCGGCGGCCGTGGCCGCGTGGGTTTTCACGGCGGCGAGGTCGGACAAGCAGAGCTGGGCCCTTGAGCCTGTTTTGGCAATCATGGCAACTGTCTCGTTGCCAGCCTCGCGGTCGGCGTCACGCACCGGCAACGCCAGGCTGAAGCCATCCCGCGCCAGCGCCAGTGCGATTGCCTGGCCAATGCCGCCCGCCGCGCCTGTGACGACGGCGACAGGTTGAGGGGCCGGACTCATGCGACACTGACACTTGGCAACAGCGCAAGCGCGCGCAGTGGTGTTTCAGGTGGCGCACGCCTGATCTTCACGATCTGGTTGTGCGGTATATCGGGTGACCGGGACGCGCTCACAGCTTGCCTCCGGAGCGGGCGATGTGGTCGGCGACACGCAGCGATTGTGCAGCCACTGTGAGGGCCGGGTTGACGGCGGCCGAAGTCGGCAGGAACGAGGCATCGACCACGAACAGGTTCGGGTGGTCGTATGACCGGCACCACGGATCGAGCGGCGCGGTCGCTGCATCATTGCCCATCCGCACCGTGCCGCACTGGTGCGACGGCGTGCGCCGGTCGAAGGTGCGATTGAGCACAATCGGATAGCCGGCCGCCTGCATGACCTCGCGCACCTTGCGGATCAAGCCGTTGTGCGCGGTCATATTGGTGCGCTGCCAGTGCAGCACGATGCGGCCATCCTTGACCATCACGCGGCTATCGCGATGGGCTAAGTCTTCGCTCATCAGGTACCAGTCGAAGCTGCGCTTGGCGATCGGCGCCAGCAACGCCTCGGGCGCCCATTGCATATTCGCCTTGAGAATTGGAGCGGTTATCTTGCCGAGCAATTGCGCGTTGCCGAGCGGTGGTCCACCTGCGCCATCCGTGAAATAGAAGTCATTGAAACTGATGGTCTTCTGGTAGACGCTCGGATTGGTCTCGCGCGGATCAATGGCGAGCATGGCCGACGAATTATGGTTCATGAAGTGCCGGCCGACCATATCCGACGCGTTTGCAAGACCATTCGCCAGCAACAATGCCGCCGAGTTCACCGCACCGGCTGATAGGATCACCGTTGCAGCATCCAGCGACTTCTGTTCGCCGTGCTGTTGGTAGTCGACGCCGGCGATGCGCTTGCCGTCCGGCGCCAACCGGATGCGGGTGACCTTGGCGCTGGTTTCCATCGTCACGTTCGCATGTTTCAGCGCTGCCGTCAGCGGTCCAGTCTCAGCGTCGATCTTGCCAGAACGGGTGTCGGGATAGGCGTCCCACGGTTGTTTGCCGTGGCGCAGCCATGCCTCGATATCGACGCCAAGCGGGATCGAAAACACGTGCAGGCCAAGCCCGTTGAGCCGCAGGCGCGCGCGCGCTACTGACGGCTCGTCCGGCACCGGTGCAAATGGATAAGGCGCGGAGCGTGGCGGTTCTGTGGAGTCCTCGCCGGACTTGCCACGGGCGCCCAGCATCTGTTCAGCCTTGGTGTACCATGGTTCCAGTTCGGCATAAGCAAATGGCCAGCCGGTCGTATCGCCATCGGCATGCGCCAAGGGCGCGAAGTCACGCTCGCGATAGCGCAACAGCACCGCACCATAAAACTTCGAGTTGCCGCCGACGTAATAGTAATTGCCGGGACTGAACTCTGTGCCGGTCTGATCGAGCCAGGTTTCCTTCGGCCGGTAGTGGCCACGCTGGAAGATAGCGCGCGTATCGCGAGCCTCGGGTGTCGCCTGCAACTGCTCGCCGCGCTCGAGGATGACGATGCGCGCGCCGCTCGCCGCCAGGCCAGCCGCAACCGTGGCGCCGCCCATGCCAGAACCAATGATGATGATGTCAGGCGAGGCCATACTCACCGTCCTTGCTGCGCTCGCATTGCGTCAGTCCCCTTTCAATGCGGGCGCTCGTTTTTCGCGGAAGCTTGCCACGCCTTCGCGGCCGTCGGCGCTGAATGCCGCCAGCGCGCCGGCAAGCAGTTCGCGCGTGCCGCCAGACGGCTCGCCTTCCGTGGCGTTGATCAGCGACTTGCTGATTTGTTGCGCCAGCGGCCCACGCGCGGCGATGGCTGTCGCCAGAGCGTGCGCCCGCGTCAGGGCCTCGCCGGCTGGCGCCAAATCATCAACAATGCCGAGTGCCAGCGCTTGCTCCGCCGTCACGATTTCGCCAGTCAGCACCAGCCGCCGCACTGTGGCAGCGCCAAACCGGCGCACCAGACGCTCGGTGCCTGACCAGCCCGGCACCATGCCAATGCCGGTTTCCGGGAGCCCGATCTTGGCATTCGGTTCGGCAATGCGGAAGTCAGCGGTGCCGGCGAGTTCAAGCCCGCCGCCCAAGGCATGGCCATTGAGCACGGCAATCAGCGGCACCCGCAAATTGGCCAGTGCGTCGAACACGCGATGTCCGGCGCGCGTCCAGTGCCGCCACATGTCCAACGGCGCCAGCCCGCCCCAGGCCGCGATATCGCCGCCCGCGCAGAACGCCTTGCCTTCCCCCATGATCAAGGCCACGCGCACATCCGGGTTGGCTTCAATTGCTTGCGCCGCGTCGCCAAGCGCCTCGATCATTGCAGCGTCAAGCGCGTTCAACTTCTCCGGCCGCCGCAAGCTGATCGTGGCGCGGTCACCCTCGACCGCAAGCGTGATGAAGGGGCTGCTCATGCCGTCTCCCCGTGCAACTTCAAGCCGATGGGGGCCGGTTGGAACAACGCTGCAGCCATGCGCTTCGGCGGCTTCGGTACGCGCAACGGGAACTCGGACTGCGCCAGCACATCCCGCTCCAAGTCGACGCCGGGCGCGAGCTCCGTCACGGTGACGCCCGCCGCCGTCAATTCCATCACGCAGCGCTCCGTCACGTAGGTGATGTGCTGGCCTTGCGCGACGGCGCGCGCGCCCGAGAACGAGACGTGCTCAACTTCGTGCACCAGCTTGCGGACCTTGCCTTCCTTGCGGATCAGCAACTGGCCGTGCTCGATCGCCAGATCAGCCGCCGCCGAGAACAGCCCCGAGAAGATGATGCGTTGGGCGCGCGCCGTGATGTCGACGAAACCGCCGGCCCCGGCGGTCACGTGCGGGCGTACACCGAGCTTGGAGACGTTGACGGAGCCTTGACGATCAATCTGCAGGAATGACAACAGCGAGGCATCGAAGCCGCCGCCCTGGAAATAGGTGAACTGCGTTGGCGAGGCGACCACCGCCTCGGCATTAGCCGAACAGCCGAACTGAAAGTCGAGCAGCGGCACGCCACCAATCGCACCTTGCTCGATGACCCAGGTGACGGCGCCGTGCCGCCCTTCCTCAATGAAAATGCGCGGCACGTTGGCTGACACGCCAAAGCCAATGTTGACGGCGTCGCCGTAAGCCAGCTCCTGCGCAACCCGCCGGGCGATCATCTTGGCAACGCCGAATTCGGGGATCTCGAAGGACGACAGCGGCCGGAACACTTCGCCCGAGATGGCCGGATCATAAACGGTTTGCGTCGTCTGCATCTGATCGGGGGCGACGACGATGACATCGACCAGGATGCCCGGCACCAGCACGTCGTGCGGCTTCAGGCTGCCGGCCTGCGCCAGCCGCTTGACCTGGGCGATGACGATGCCGCCATTATTGCGCACGGCGAGTGCCTGATCGAGCGGCCCGAGATAGCCGCCCTCGTGCTCATAGGACAGGTTGCCGCGTTCGTCGGCCGTGGTCGCCCGGATGATCGCAACGTGCGGGACTATCGCCTTGAAGTAGAGCCAGTCCTCGCCCTGGAAGCTGATGCGTTCAACCACGGGTTCGGCGGCCGCCTTGTCGTTCATGGCGCAACCCTGGCGGGCCGGGTCAGCGAACGTATCAATGCCGACCTTGGTGATGACGCCGGGCCGCTTAGCCGCCGCCTCGCGGTGCATGTCGAACAGGATGCCGGACGGGATGTTGTAAGCCGGGATGCGGTTGCCGCTGACCATCTCCCAGATGCGCGGCGGCTTGGCCGATGATGGTCCCGATGGATACGAGCCGGCGATGATGCGCGCCAGGCAGCCTTCTTTGGCGATGTGATCGATGCCAGCGACGCCATACATATCGCCTGCCGCGATCGGGTGCAGCGTCGTCAAGTTGCGCGGCTGGCCACTGACGTCAAAGCGCTGGCCAAGTGCCGCCAACACCGCATCCGGACAGCCGAGCGCCGACGACGACGAGACTGTGACGATGGCGCCATCGGGCACCAAGGCGGCGGCTTCGTCGGCGGTCATGATTCGGGGAAATGCCATACGGTCAAAGCCCCGTTTCGATAGTGACGACGCGACCTGTGCGGGCCGAATCCAAGGCGGCTAAGCCAACTGCCATTGAGCGGATGCCGTCCTCGCCAGTTGCGGCCGGCGCGCCCTTGCCAGCGATCGCGCCATGGAACGCGGCGAGCGAGCGCTCGTACAATTGATTGTGCTCAATCTTCAGCTGTTCGTCGCCCGCCTCGGTGCGCAGCAGCACCTCGCCAACTGGCCGTTGCGTCATGCAGTCGGTGCCGTAGAGGGAACCATCGCTACCGTGCACTTCAAAGCCGGTGCGCGCGTGGGCGGTCGTGAAGGCGTCGTGGAACTGCGCCAACAGGCCGGATTTGAAGCGGATCACGCCCATTGCGCCATCCTCGATGCCAGGGGCGCTCATGCCGCCTTCCTGCACCAGGGCGCTGACGCTCACGGGTTCATCGCCGAGCACGAAGCGCAGTGTGTCAGCGTCATGCACGGTGATGTCCATGATGACGCCAGCGCCGGCTCCTGGCGTGGTGATCCGCCAGCCCTGTAAGTGCGCCGGCAGGAATACAGCGTGGAACACGCGCGCGAACAACGGCTTGCCGATGCGGCCGGCCGCGATCGCGTCACGCATGGCGCGGTGCGTGGCGGCATTGCGCAAGTGGTGGTTGGTGCCCATCACAACGCCCGCCTTGGCGCACGCCATGACCATCTGGTGCGCGTCCGGCAGGTGGATCGCCAGCGGCTTCTCGGCCAGCACATGCTTGCCCGCCGCAGCGGCCGCCAGTGTCTGCGGGTGATGCAGTTCGTTGGTCGTGGAAATGTAGACGGCGTCGATGCCCGAGCTGAGCAATTCATCCAGCGAGGTGGTTGCTTTGGCGATCGTGTTGGCTGCTGCGTAACTGGCGGCACGCCCGGCATCCGCTGACATCACCGCGACGACCTCGCCGCCGGTCGCACGGATGGCGCCGATCACCCATTCCCTGGCGATCGTGCTGGCTCCGATCAGGCCCCAACGCACGCTCATGAAAGTTTCCTTTTGCCTGCACTCGCACTTGTCATCTGACCAGCTGTACTGGCTCGCTCAATCAGCCGAGCCGGTCCAATATACCCCGCGTCCGCCGCTGGGCCGCCGCTGATCAATCCCAATAGTCCCTCGGCCGCCCGCCGCGCCAAGGCCCGTGTATCGGCACTGACCGTCGTGAGGCCAGGTGCGCAGTGCTCAGCTTCAGCGATGTCATCAAAGCCAACGATCGCGAATTCCTGGCCCACCGCGATGCCGCGCTCTGTCAGAATACGGATGGCGCCGATCGCGACGATATCGTTGTAGCAAAGCGCCGCCGTGATGCTGGGGTCAGCGTCCAACGCCGCAACGATCGCCAGTCCACCGCCGGCGCGGGTCGGCATGGCATCGAACACCCGGCTGGCATCGAAAGGCATGGCGTGCGCCTGCAACACATCGCGATGGCCGCGCAGTCGCTCCTGGCGCGCCGCCATTGTGCTGTCGCCGCCAAGGAATGCGATTCGCCGATGGCCGCGCGCCAGCAGATGTTCGGTGGCGAGCCGCGCCCCTTGCCGGTTATCGGGGCCAACATAGGGCTGTGCCGCCGCATCGACCTGGCGCATTGTCAGCACCGTCGGCAGGCCCTGCAATCCCAACCCTTGCAGCGCCCGGACATCAGTGGTGCGCGCTGGGCTCATGATCAAACCGGCGACGCCGTTCTCGCGCAGCATGCGGATCACGGCGGCCTGCCGTTGCAGGTCTTCGTTGGTGTTGGCCAGGATCGCGACATAGCCATGATCGTGCAGCGCGCCCTCGATACCCGATGCCAGCTCGGCAAAGAAGGGGTTCATGACATCGCTGATGATCATGCCGACGAAGCGCGATGCAGCGGTCCTGAGGCTTGCGGCGCCCCGGTTGTAGACGTAGCCATGCGCCACCATCGCAGCCTCGACGCGCGCCCGCGTCTCCGGCCGAACCAGTGCTGATCCATTCAACACCAGCGAGACCGTGGACTTGGAAACGCCGGCAGCTCGGGCGATATCGACGATGGTGACGGGACGCGCGGCAGCGACGGGCGGAACTGATTGATCAGTTCCAGTCCGATTGTCAGAGACACGCAAATGCGACGTTGGCTCGCGCTGGCTCATGTGCCTCAGGACGACGCGTTTCTGATAGCCCGGGAACCGCAGGGGGGAACCGGGGGGCCGATTCTTGGATCGATCCATTGGAACGATCTAATCGTGCTTCTGGACGGATGACGACCCTCATGTCAAGCAGCATTGGAATGGGGCGGGCAGTGCTACGGCAACTCAAGTCACGACTAGCGAAGTGGTGGCACACTGAGCTTGACGAAGTTTCCGTACTTTCTGTCAAAGAGTGTACCCAGGGAGTAAGCAGCTGCACAGCTTCGCCCCTCGTGAAAGAGCACCATGCCCAAAGGCTACTGGATCGCGCGCGTCGATGTCAGCGACACTGACGCTTACGGCCTCTACATCATGGCGAATGGGTCGATTTTTGCTGCGTACGGCGCCCGCTTTGTCGTTCGCGGCGGTGCATCGGAAAATCCGGAGGGCTCGGCGCGGCAGCGCAACGTCGTGATCGAGTTTCCGAGCTTAGCGGCGGCGCAGGCTTGCTATCATTCGCTTGAATATCAGGAGGCGCGCAAGCTGCGGGTCATGGCGAGCGTCGGCGATCTGATCATTATCGAGGGCTATGACGGCAGGCAACCTGGCCAATAAGGCTCAGGGTATCAGACCCTGCTTCTACTGCTTTGCTAACCACAATATACTAGGCTTACTGCAATTCCCCAAGTATTCGCCTACTATCCGCTCGTTGCTTGCTACAACGGGACGCGTCGCGACCGTCGGATGTGGGGCAGGCGAGAGCGGTGGCCGGGAGGCGTGGGGGCGTTGTCGCCGTAAGGTGGCAGCGGACGGCCCCATAAGACCCGGAGCGCTGGATGGTCTGCCCTTCGCCGGTCTCCCGCAAGGGAGCGACCCGGCGAGCGCCCTGGTGGCAGAGGGCGCCGGACCGCGCTGTTCCGGTAACGGGACGGCACGGG
>JANNSA010000548.1:0-4426 GCA_031402115.1 Hyphomicrobiaceae bacterium
CCGATCGCTGCCAGAAGCACGCCTATGGGCGCCGATGCCCGTGAGATTGGCCACGCCGTCATGTTGTGCCCGTCCGGCTCGATTGCAGTTCTCGATCAGAACCGCGCGATGCAACTCTGCCCGCTCGTTGCCTCGCATACAATCAGCGTCATCAACACGCCCAGGCGATCGATGTGGCCTTCGCGACAGGCCAAGATCCGACACTTGGGGTAATCCCAACAGTTGTGTCACCAGAGGCCATTGGACGGGACGCCCAGTTGGCGTGGCACAAAAATCTAATGATATCAATGCATGTCAGTCGGAGCGGCATCGCGAGGACTAACGCAGGCGCTTACGGCGCAAGCTTTGGGCTGTCGAAAGACCTTCGTGAAATCAATACGATACAGCGAAGTGGCCCCTGGTGACACAACTGTTGGGTCTAGGCCTTTAGCGAGCGGCTATCGAATGAGCGCCACCGACGACGATGATCGAGCCCGTCATGTCGCGGCCCACGTCGGAGGCAAGCAGCAGAAGCGGGGCACAACCGGTGCACAACCAGGGACGGTGCACAACCAGGGACAGTATATCTATTGTCGAACGTGGCGATCGAATTGGTCTTGAAATTAGTATACTGTCCCTAGTTTTTTATTGCTTGATCGAGCTGCGCTTTGATATGAAAAGATCATGTATCGTCAGCCGATAAGGAGAGGTCATGTTGAAATCAGCCGTGATCCCGTGCCTTCGTTACCGTGATGCTCTTGCCGCGATTGAGTGGCTCGTCAGTGTATTCGGATTTGAGAAGAACCTCGTCATACCGGACGACAAGGGCGGCATCGCACATGCGCAACTGCGTCTAGGTGGCGGCATGATCATGCTAGGATTGGTCGCTGATACGCCATTCGGCCGCCACATGAAACAGCCCGATGAGGTCGGGGGCATCGAAACACAGAGTGCATACCTTGTGGTCGCCGATGCCGATACAGTCCACGCACGCGTACTCGCTGCTGGCGGAGCGATCGTTGTCGCGATTAAGGATGAAGACTACGGCGGGCGCGGTTTTGCTTGCCTCGATCTCGAAGGCCATTTGTGGAGTGTTGGTATCTACGACCCTTGGGCCGCCACGCATTGATGCAGGCTGCAGCGATGCAACGCTTCTTTGCCCGCTTTGGCTCAGCATCGACAAGTGACAGCGAAGCTATCGTCGAAGTGATCTGAAATCCAAAACCAGGAAATCCAAAACCAGCCAAAACCAGGGACAGTATATCTATTGTCAAACGTGGCGATCGAATTGGTCTTTAAATTAGTATACTGTCCCTATTCTTCCTATACTGTCCCTATTCTTCCTCTATATGTTCTGTTTTTTACGGCTGCTATTTTTTACGGCTGCTGACTGCCGCCACCGTGAGCGACAATCCGACGCGGCGCTCCCGCGCTTCGATGCGGCTAGAGGTGTACTGGTTTGCGAGTCGTACAGGCCTTAAACTTGCCATCTTGGAAGTTGAACTGCTGACGCTTGGAGGCGCCGCTTTCGGATGCAACAGCTACGCTGGCATGGATCATTGGTGTGGTGTGTGGCGCTCGCGGCGCTGCTCACGCTCATGATGCTTGCCGCGCCGTCGCACTCCGCACGAATGGCCCATACGACCCACGACTTGATGGCGACTACCGAAGCCGCAAACCGTGGCCAAGGCACTGCCGACGGCAGCCATGATCACGCCGGTCATGCGCATCGCGCGATCACGAAAACGCAGGTTGAGCCGTCAGCGCATACAGGTCGCGTGGCTGGTCACGCCCCGTCGCAACCCTGTGACGACCACCTAGGTTTGGACAACGAGTGCTGCGGCACGTCGTGTCAGCTCGTCGCCGGCCTGTTTACGAGCGAGTCCGCTGCCATCGCGATTGTGGCGAGTGGTCGTTTCCTGCAGGCGCACGACCAGCATCTGGCGTCCACCGAACCCGGTCAGCCCGATCGGCCACCATCAGTCCTGCAGTCCGTGTGATCGAGCGATCGTGAGGGACCGTGCCACGGCTCGGCCTCGCGCTGCCCTGAATCCAATTCTGCGCAGGAATTTTCATGTTTATCCGTGCCTTATCGGACCTTTACGGTCACTCCCGTTCGCTTGTATTGGCAATGCTGATGGCCTCGGTGGCGAGCGCTGCCCTCCCTGACGTGGCGCATGGCCATGCTGGTGAAGACCATGGCCCACCGGCGTCCGCGTTGCCGAGTTCCGCCTTGCCGCGTGCCACCGCGACGGGCGAGTTGTTTGAGATCGTCGCGGTGGCGATGGGCGGTGAGTTGGTAATGTTCGTCGACCGTCTGGCCGACAACGCTCCAGTCACCATGGCCGAGTTGAATGTGACGATCGGCACGACGGAGTTTGCGGCGCGCGCTGAAACCGATGGCACCTACCGTGTCACAGCGCCCGAACTGGGCCAGCCGGGGCGGCACGACCTTATCGTCACCATTCAGGATGCCGGCAGCACGGACCTGACCATCGCAACGCTCGAAATTCCTGACGCGGCAAAGGCGGCGCCGTCGCTGCCGCCAAAGCCCGGCGCCATCGCTACGGCGGCGCACTGGTTGACACCGATCGAACCGTTCATCCGCTCTGCCGCAGCGGAAGTAATTGATCTTGCTCCAGCTTCCATAGCGGCGCCAGCGCGGTCATGGATCGCCACCAAGCAAGCACCTCTGTTCCTGGCGATTGGTGCCGGGCTGGTGCTGATCCTCTCGAGCTTCGCGCTGCTGCCGCGCACGCGTCGATCCGCAGCCAAGGCGGCACTGCCTCCAGGGACTGCGGCGCCAGCCGCGCTTGCCATCGAGGTGCCAAAGTCAGTCGCGATCGGCACGATGATCGGTCTGCTGGTATTGCTGCCGTGGACTGAGCCAGCGGACGCCGCGACCAAGGCAAAGTCGAAGACTGTGACACTGCCGCCAGCTGTCATCACACCGCAGCCGGCTGTCGTCACGCCACCGCCGGCCCGCATGGCTATTGCGGTCACCGGCGATGCGCCGCGCCGCCTGGCTGACGGCACCGTATTCCTCCCCAAACCGACGCAACGCCTGCTTGAGGTGCGCACGATCACCGCCAAGGCGGAGCCCAGCCGGCCGAGTCAAGCGCTGGTCGGCCGCATCATCGCCAATCCGAACCGCAGCGGTCTGGTGCAAAGCAGCACGGGCGGCCGCTTGACGCCCCCACCCAATGGCCTGCCCAGTTTGGGGCAAGCGGTCAAAGCCAATGAAGTGCTGGCGTTTGTTACCCCGGCGTTACAGGCCATCGACAGCTCTGATTTGACCCAGGCCGCTGGCGAGTTGGATCAGGAAATCGATCTGGCGCGCAGCCGGTTGAAGCGAGCCAAGCTGCTGTTCGAGCAGAGCGCCGGCACGCGGGTTAAAGTTGAAGAGGCTGAATTGCTCTTGCAAGGCCTGGAACGGCGCCGGTCGGCGCTCAAAATCAACCCGGTGCGCGCCGAACGACTGACGGCGCCGGTCGATGGCGTGATCTCAGTGGCCCGCGCCGTGCTCGGCCAGGTGGTCGCCCCGCAGGATGTGCTGTTCGAAGTCATCGACACGCGCAGCCTCTGGGTCGAAGCTTTCGTGTTCGAATTCAGCTCTTCGCGGCAACTGACGCAACCCGTCGCCGCCGCGCAGGACGGCAGTTCGGTGCCTCTGACCTTCATCGGCCGCAGCCGCTCGCTCAGGCAGCAATCGGCGATCCTGCATTTTGAAATGACCGACCCACCCGCCAGCATGGATGTTGGCATGCCGGTGACGGTTTATGCGCAAGCCGGCGAGCCGGTGATCGGTTTCGTGCTGCCGAAAGCCGCCGTCGTGCGGTCGTCCAGCGGCGAAGACGTGGTCTGGCGGCACGTCGAGCCCGAGCGTTTCGCGGCGCAACCCGTCAAGATCAAGCCGTTTGATGGGTCACGCGTGCTGGTCGAGGCGGGTCTGACCGAAGGCCAGCGCATCGTTATTCAGAGCGCCGAACTCATCAATCAGGTGCGCTAGATCATGTTCAACTTTCTGGTCAGCGCCAGTCTGGCGAATCGCGTTTTCGTGCTTGCGGCGGCCCTGATTCTGGTCGTGTTCGGGGCGTTCCTGGTGCCGCGTGTGCCCGTTGACGTGTTCCCGGATCTCAACAAGCCCTTGGTCACCCTGCTGACTGAGGCGGAGGGTTTGAGCCCGCAGGAAGTCGAGCAGGTCGTCACCTATCCGATCGAGACGGCCATGAACGGCATGCCGGGCGTCACGCGGGTGCGCTCGGTCTCGGGAGTTGGCCTCTCCATCGTCTATGTCGAGTTCGACTGGGGCACCGACATCTACCGCAACCGGCAATTGATTGGGGAACGGCTCAATCTGGTCCGCAGTCAGTTGCCGGCGAATGTCGCGCCCCACATGGGTCCGATCAGCTCGATCATGGGCCAGGTGCTGATGATCGCGCTGACC